>NZ_LQIR01000066.1:0-590 GCF_001499925.1 Mycobacterium lehmannii | reverse complement strand
TCGTCGTCTCCGTCGTCGGGGATGAGGTAGCGGTTGGGGTGGTGGTAGTTGTTGATGCGGGCTTGGCCGGTGTCGAGTTGGGGTGGAGGACGCCATGCGGTGCGCCCGTCTTTGCGTTTGTAGGTGCGCCAGCCGCCGGGTTTGACCCGCCGATTGTCGGGGCCACAGGCCAGGGTGAGCTCGTCGATGTTGGTCTGGCCGCCAGCGGCCCAATCGTTGTGCCCATGGTGGACCTGGCAGTGGTATGCCGGGGCGGTGCAGCCGGGCCGGGTGCAGCCGCCATCGCGGGCGAACAGCGCCAGCCGCTGGGCCTTGGACGCCAACCGGTTAGCCCGCCCCAAGTACAGAATTTCTTCGGTGTGGTCATCGAAGATCGCCAGATAGTGGTGCGCCGAGGAGGCCTGTTTGATCACCTCGCTCATCGGCAGCAGCGACCCCCCGCCGGTGAGCCCGTGGCCGGTGCCCGATTCGAGCTCTGTGAGCTTGGCCTTGATCAAAATGGTGGCCGGCAACCCGTTATTGCTGCCCAACGTGCCCGAGGCGAGCAACTTCCGGCACATGGCATTGAGCGCATCGTGGTTGCGCTGCCC
>NZ_LQIR01000065.1:0-631 GCF_001499925.1 Mycobacterium lehmannii | reverse complement strand
CGACGCGTCGTGGGTGGTGTGCCGCTGCTCGTAAGTCCCGATGCGCCAACCGATGTCGTGTGGGGCATCCCGAAGGCGTCAGCGTTCGTGGTGGTCCGTAAGGACGCCGAGCTGGCGGTGGACAGCTCCCCGTACTTCAGCTCCGACCGCACGGCCGTGCGGGTAACGCTGCGTGTAGCGTTCGCGTTCCCCCAGCCCGATGCGGTGGTGGCAGTGCGCGTGGCCGACGCACCGTAACCGAGACGTGGTGTCGCAGTGTGGATTCGAAGTAGTGGGCGACTCAGGGTGCCACACTGCGACACCGCCAACCTGGTGCAGCGCCGGGCCACCCGCTTGGACCGGGACGCCAGCCAAGGCCTGGGCGCTGCACCACCCGAACGTGGGCGGGGCTGGTGTGGGTTGAGGAACTTGCACACCGGCTCCGCTCACCCGAACCGTGTCGGCGAGACGGCCGGAGCGTTGCCACAGGCGCAACCGGCGCAGCCATCGGCTCGACCGACACAACCTGGCACCGCTGGCTGGGGCCCTACTTACCGAGGCGCACGAACCAGCCAGCGGGCCAGGCCCACAAACGTCCCGGCAACGGTCGGGCGCAACGTCCGGCCATCGAGCGGCCGGGGCAGACGCGTCA
>NZ_LQIR01000064.1:0-846 GCF_001499925.1 Mycobacterium lehmannii | reverse complement strand
GTTGGTGGGTGGTGGTTGGGGTTGGAAGGGTTCGTACCAGCGCCATTGGGCGTGTTCGCCGAGGGGTCCGGGGCAGGGCGGGACATCGGGCGGGGGTTGGGTCGGTGTACGCGCCAGCGATCCGGGGTCAAGTGGTTCGCCCTCGCGGGTGGTGACGCGTAGTTGGTGGGCGGGTCCGGTGATGGTGATCTCGCCGCTGTGGTGCAGCCGGTGATGGTAGGGGCAGACCAAGACCAGGTTGTCCAGTTCGGTGGGCCCGCCGTCTTCCCAGTGCACGAGGTGATGAGCGTGCAGCCCGCGGGTGGCCCCGCAGCCGGGCACCCGGCAGGTGCGGTCGCGGTGCTCTAAGGCCCGGCGCAGGCGCCGGCTGATCACCCGCGTCGCTCGCCCGGCCCCGATGAGTTGACCGTGGCGCTCGAGCCAGATCTCGCAGCCGGTATCGCACAACAACAGTCGCCGATCGGCCTCCGAGAGCACCGGGCCCAGATGCGGCCAGGCGGCAGCCTTGTCGACATCGAAGTGCACGATCACGGTGGTGTCTTGGCCGTGGGGGCGCCGGGCCACCTCGGTGTCCCAGCCGGCGTCCACCAGGCGCATGAACGCATCACCCAGGCTGGGGAACGGCGGTTGGCGGCGCAGGTCGCCGAGTCGCTCGCGGCGTTCGTGCGTGTCGCCGTCTGTGTCGGGGCCGTGATCGCTGATGTGCTCGTTGATCAGCGCGTCGCGGTGGGACTGCAGGGCGGCATCGAACTTGGCCGCCTCCAGGGTGGGCAGGGTGATGCGGTAGGTGGTGGACTGCTCGCCGACGGTTTTGGTCAGCGACGGTTCGGGGGAAGGTGCGGGGCG
>NZ_LQIR01000063.1:0-1033 GCF_001499925.1 Mycobacterium lehmannii | reverse complement strand
GACCGCGTGCGTGCACCAGTTGCGCGATCTGCTCGAGTGCGCCTGGCCGGGGGTGCTCGAGGCAGCGGCCAAGCCGTTTGAGTCCTCCAATTGGTGTGCAGCCCTAGCGGTGGTGCTCGACCGCTGCGCAGGCCACCCCGAACGACTCGCACGGGGCGGGCTGGCCCGATTCGAGGCCGCGGTGGTGCGTGAACTGTCCCGCTGGGGTGGGTGTCGCCGGCGACGGGCCATCATTGAGGCGGTCTATGTGGCCTTGGTCGACCCGACCGGGGTCTGGACCCAACGACATGGAGCCCTGGAACGCGCCCGCTGGGTGCTCGCCGATTGGCGCGCAGCCAAGGCCCGACTGGCCGAGGTGGAAACCTGCATGGTCGAGGTACTTGACGAACTCAACCTCACCGAACTGGTCACCACCATTCCGGGTATCTCGGCGGTCGGGGCAGCGGCCATGCTGGCTGAAACCGGTGACCCCACCCGCTTCGACAGTCCTCGGGCCCTGGTCAAACATGCCGGGCTGTGTCCCCGTGAGAACGCCAGCGGTACATTTCGTGGCCGATGCCAGATCTCGCGGCGGGGCCGGCCACGACTGCGCCTGGCCGCTTGGCGCGCGGTCTGGGGAGCGTTGCCGCACAACCCGGTGATGGCAGCTCGTTACCGCTATCTGACCACCCGCCAACACAATCGGCTCACCGACGGGCAGGCCCGCGCAGCGATCGCTGCGGCACTGTTGCGTTGGCTGCACGTCATCACCACCAAGGGCGTGCCCTTTGATACCCGCCTGGCCGGTGCCGAGGTGATGCCCATAGCCGCCTAACTAACACACCCTCCAAGACCACGGTTGGGGCCAAGCTCCACGCGCCCCTGAGACACCATCACTGATCTCGCCAGACACCATGAGCAGGCCCTGCCCGTCCTGAAGAACTCGGTTGCACGCAGTAGGGACATCGAACCCGTTTGACGCACTACGTTGAGACCAGGACCGGCGCAGGCCACCCCAACCACCATTGACAAACACCACTTACGAAGGTGTCTG
>NZ_LQIR01000062.1:0-1077 GCF_001499925.1 Mycobacterium lehmannii | reverse complement strand
TGTTCTTCGCGGGCAGGTTGTGAACGTCGAGGCGTTCGATAGGTGACTTTCCCTTGATGCCGGTGTGGGGTCGGTGGTGATTGTAGTGATGAACCCACGCTTGGTAGGTGGCTGCGCGGGCCTCATCGGTTAGGTAGGTCTGGGCGTAGGCCCATTCCTGGTTGAGGGTGCGGTTGAATCGCTCAACTTTTCCGTTGGTCTGCGGCCGGTACGGGCGGGTCTTCCGATGCTTGATGCCGGGACCTAATTCCTCGGCGAAAAGCTTTGAACGGTAGCAGGATCCGTTGTCAGTGAGTACCGCCTTGATGACGATGCCATGATCGGCGAAGGATTGTTTGGCTCGTCTCCAGAACGCCGTGGCGGTTTCCTTGCGCTCGTCGTCGAGGATCTCGGAGTAGGTCAGCCGGGAATGGTCATCGACAGCGTGATGCAGGAAGGCATAGCCGCGGCCGCACTTTTTGTTGTGTCGGTTGCCGATCGTGCGACCGAGTCTGCGGTGCCCACCACCATCGGGGATACGGCCCAACTTCTTGATGTCGAGGTGCACAAGATCGCCTGGCGCCGGATATTCATACCGGCGCGGTGTCGGCCGGCGCACCGCCAGGCCCGTGTTGTGATCCAGGTGGCGCAGCAGCGGCATCTGGTAACGGCGCAATACCGACTGCACCGTCGAGCGGGATAGATGCAGGTGATAGGCAATCCGATGCGGTCCCCACCGACGCGTGAAACGCAGGTTGATGATTCGCCGCTCGGTCTTTTTCGGGGTTCGGTTTGGGCTGACGTACGGACGACTGGAGCGATCGGCCATCGCCGCGACACCCCCAACGCGATAGCGGTCGGCCCACTTCTTCGCCGTGGTCGGCGAGCATTGGAACCGCTCAGCAGCCCTGCGCAGCGGCCAACCCTGATCGACGACACAGCAAGCCAGCCGCAGTCGTCCCTTCGGGGTCAAAAAGGCATTAGCGTGAGACATGAGGACCTCTCGGTGATCGATGTGCGTGTGGTAACCACACCGATACCGGAGGTCCTCACCTACTTCCTCACGCCACGCCGTCCACAACCTGCCTGGCCATTACA
>NZ_LQIR01000061.1:0-1258 GCF_001499925.1 Mycobacterium lehmannii | reverse complement strand
AACTCGGTCGGAGGGACGTCGTCGAGGTAGCTGTGTAGGCGGGCGGTGTTGTGCCAGTACACCCAGCTCAGCGTGGCCAGCTCGATGTCCTCGACGGTCTTCCACGGCCCACTGCGGGCGGGTCCGTAGATCAGCTCGGCCTTGTAGTAGCCATTGACCGTTTCGGCCAGGGCGTTGTCGAAGCTGTCACCGACGGATCCGATCGAGGGCAGCGCGCCGATCTCGGCGAGGCGTTCACCGTAGCGGATGGACGTGAACTGCGATCCGGCATCGGAGTGACATGTCAGGCCGGGCAATGTGTTTCCGCGTGACCAGCGGGCCATCTCCAGTGCGTCGAGCACCATCGTGGTGCGCATGTTCGACGCCACCCGCCATCCCACGATCGTTCGGGAGAACGCATCGACGATGAAACAGACATAGGCCACTCCGGCCCAGGTCGGCACATAGGTCAGATCCGTCACCCACAATTGGTTGGGCGCTGATGCGCTGAAACGGCGGTTGACCAGATCGGGATGCCGTGGCGCGCCCAAGTCGGGCTTGGTGGTCTTGACTGCTTTGCCGCGCCGCACGCCCTCGATGCCCAGACTGCGCATCAGGCGCCCGACCTGGTCACGGCCCACATCGTGGCCGGCCCGACGGGCGGCTTTCCACAGCTTGAGGACACCGTAGACGCGGTAATTGTCTTCCCAGATCTGGCGCAGCGCCGGCCCCAGCTCGGCGTCGCGGATCGCCCGCGTCGAGGGCGCTCGGGTCTTGGTGTCGTAGTAGGTACTCGGGGCCACCGACACCCCTGCGCTGCGCAGGACGGTGCAGATGGGCTCGACCCCGAACTCGTCGCGGTTAGCGTCGATGAAGGCGACTATTTCTTGTGTTGGCGGTCGAGCTCCGCCCCGAAGAAACTAGCCGCTCGTTTCAGGATTTCGTTGGCGCGCTTAAGTTCTCGGTTCTCCTGCTCGAGCTCTTTGAGCCGATGGGATTCAGCGGTCGTGACCCCGGGCGCCACGCCCTCATCGATGTCGGCCTGCCGCACCCAGGTGCGGACCGACTCCACGCCGTAGCCGAGCTGGTTGGCCACCCGCTGCACCGTGCCCTGGGTGGTGCCCAGCTCGGTGCGTAAAGCGCGGACCATTCGGACCGCGGCGGCCTTCTCCTCAGGGCTGTAACGGCGCGTCGTGGGCTTCCCGGCAGACTGTTCCTTCGGCATACCTGCATCCTCGTTTCCAAGGTCAGGAGCCTCCAACATTTCCAGGGCGATTCA
>NZ_LQIR01000060.1:0-1284 GCF_001499925.1 Mycobacterium lehmannii | reverse complement strand
TGGCTAGTCCCCGTTACTGAGTCCGCCCGGTTCTAGAGTCGGGTTGGTTTGATCCGTTCTCAGCTGATGCTGCAGGCCACCGGGGTGTGGGTGCAGCTGCACGCCGCAGCGTACTCGGCCGGTGTACGGTAGCCCAGGGCCGAGTGGCGGTGTCGGTGGTTGTGGTCGTCTTTGAAGTCGTCGATGACCACGCGGGCCTCGAACAGGGTGTTCCAGTAGTTGCGGTTGAGGCACTCCTTGCGTAGCCGGTTGTTAAACGATTCGATGTAGCCGTTGTCCCACGGGCAGCCCGGCGGGATGTACACCATCCCGGTCCTGTTCTCGCAGAACTGTTGCAGCGCTTGAGAAACCATCTCCGGACCGTTGTCCATCCGGAGCACCTTTGGTGGGCCACCGGCCGCGGCGAACACCTTCTTCAACTCCTCGACCAAGCGTTCGCCGGTGATCGAGCGCTCCACCAGGTTCAGCAGCGACTCGCGGGTGTGTTCGTCGATCATCGAGGCGATCTTGATGGCCTTGCCGTCGACGGTGGAGTCGAACTGGAAGTCGATCGCCCACACCACCTTCGGCGCGTCGGCCACGACCGGCGGCACCGAAGAGACCCCGGCCCGCTTGCGCGGGCTGTGCACCCGCACCTGCAGACCCTCCTCGCGCCACAGGCGGTGGATCTTCTTCTTGTTGACCTCACGGCCTTCGTCGTAGCGCAGCGCCGCCCAGGCACGCCGGAACCCGTGGCATGGGTGTTTGGTGGCGTAGGCGCGTAGCCAGGCCCTCGTTTCGGCGTCCGGGTCGGCTGGGGTCTGCGACAGTGGCAGGCGACGGTAGGTGGAGCGGGCCAGCCCAACAGCCTTGCACGCCAACCGTTCCGACATGCTCAATGTGGTCTTGAGCATGTCCACGGCGCGACGCTTGGCAGCTGGGCTCAGAATTTTCCCTTGGCGACCTCCCGCAGCGCGTCCTTTTCGAGTTCGGCGTCGGCCAGCAGCCGCTTAAGGCGGGCGTTCTGCTCGCGCAGCTCCTTGAGCTCCTTGGCGGCGTCGGTGTCCATCCCACCGTAGGTGCGCCGCCAGTTGTACAGCGTCGCCGGCGACACCTGCAGCGCGGCGGCGATCTCCTCGCCGGTCTTGCCCTCAGCAGCCAGCTCATCCGCCCGGCGCAGTTTGCGCACGATGTCCTCCACGGAATTCCGCTTCCGACCAGCCATGTGTTTCATCGTCCCTTCCGGCCCGACATCGGGCCACAGGACTCTAAAACTGGTTGGACTCAATCACCGGGAACACGCCA
>NZ_LQIR01000059.1:0-1311 GCF_001499925.1 Mycobacterium lehmannii | reverse complement strand
TGAAGTACCCCAGGTTTTGTTCCGATCTTCATAGGAGGATTGGAAGCTATGCCCCGTCAGTATTCGCCGGAGTTTCGGCAACGTGCGTTGCGGTTGTTGGACACCATGATGGAAGCCTCGGAAACGTCTGAGTTCGAGGCCATCAAGTCCGTGGCCAGCAAACTCGGAATCTCGGAGGAGTCGGTGCGCCGGTGGCGCCGCAAGGCTCAAGTTGATGCCGGCGAGCGCCCCGGTGTAACCAGTTCCGAGCACGCCGAGATCCGCAAGCTCAAGCGTGAAGTAGCCGAATTGCGCAGAGCCAATGAAGTTTTAAAGTCTGCGTCTGCGTTTTTCGCGGCGGAGCTCGACCGCCCCGCAACGAAATGATCGCCTACATCGACAGCCATCGCGGTCAGTTCGGGGTCGAGCTCATCTGTGGTGTCCTGCGGGCAGCTATCCCGGGCTTCCTCACCTCCCGCGGGTATCGGGCCGCACGGACTCGGCCACCGTCAGATCGCGAGATCCGTGATGAGCAGCTGATCGCCGACCTGCGCACGGTGCACCGCGACAACTATTCGGTCTACGGGGTCAAAAAGATGCATCAGGCCATGAAACGCAAGGGCTGGCACCTCGGCAGAGAGCAAACCCGCCGGTTGATGCGCCAGGCCGGGCTGCGTGGCGTGCAGCGGGGCAAGCCGGTGTTCACCACCGTCGCCGACTCCGCCGACACGCGGCCGGCCGACCTGGTCAACCGTCAGTTCCGGGCGGTCGCACCGAACCGGTTGTGGGTCGCCGACATCACGTTCGTGCGGACCTGGCAGGGGTTTTGCTATACCGCGTTCGTCACCGATGCGTGCACCAAGAAGATCGCCGGCTGGGCGGTGGCAGCCACGATGCGAACCCAAGATCTTCCGCTGCAGGCATTCAATCATGCTGTGTGGCAGGCGAACGCAGATCTTTCCGAGTTGATCCATCATTCCGACCGCGGATCGCAGTACCTATCGCTGGTCTATACCGACCGGCTGGCCGAACTCGGTATCGCCCCCTCGGTCGGATCCCGTGGCGATAGTTATGACAACGCCCTTGCCGAGGCGGTCAACGCCGCCTACAAAACCGAGCTGATTACCCGCGGTAAACCATGGCGATGCATCGATGACGTCGAACTGGCCACCGCCCAATGGGTGGCCTGGTACAACCAGGAACGCCTGCATGAAGCCCTCGGCTACGTTCCACCAGCCGAGTACGAGGCCGCCCTCACCGGCACCTCACAACCTGCGAGCCAGCCAACCCCGGCCCTCGCAACCGAGTAGGAACAAAACCTGGGGTACTTCA
>NZ_LQIR01000058.1:0-1333 GCF_001499925.1 Mycobacterium lehmannii | reverse complement strand
GGCGGTTTCAAGCGATCGATGCAATAGCGGGTGGTTTGGACGGGTTCGACAGTAGTTCGTCGAGGGCTTCTGCCGGGGTTTTCCAGCCCAGGGTTTTGCGTGGTCGGGTGTTGAGCTTGGCGGCGACGTAGTCGAGGTAGTCGGCCGGGAAGATTGAGAGGTCGGTGCCTTTGGCAAAGTATTGGCGTAGCAGGCCGTTGGTGTTTTCGTTGCTGCCGCGTTGCCATGGAGAGTGCGGATCGCAGAAGTAGATATCGAGTTCGGTGGCGGCGGCGATGGCGATATGGTTGGCCATCTCGCTGCCTTGGTCCCAGGTCAAGGTTTTGCGCAGGATCGCTGGCAGCTGAGCCATCTTGTCGACGATGGCCTCTTGCACCGCGTCGGCGCCGTGGTTGTCGGGCAGATGCAACAGCATGACGAACCGGCTGGCACGCTCCACCACGGTGCCGATCGCCGAGGCCGAGGCGGTGCTGCCCAGTATCAGGTCACCCTCCCAGTGCCCGGGTACCGCGCGATCTTTGGCTTCGGGCGGGCGTTCGCTGATGTTGATCATGTCGCGGATGCGGCCTCGGCGCTCGTCGGGACGGCGCTGAGGTTTGCGTATCGCCCGTCCGGTGCGCAGGCAGGTGTGCAATTCGCGGCGCAGATTCCCTTTGCCCTGAACGTAAATCGATCGGTAGATGGTCTCGGGTGACACTCGCATCTCCGGGTCGTTGGGGAAGTCGATCACTAACCGCTCAGCGATCTGTTCAGGGCTGTGTTCCTCAAGTAACCGCCTCTGCACCTCTTCATGCAACCGCTCGTTGACAGCCAGCTTGCTTGGTTTGGGGCGTCGAGCGCGTTGATCAGAACGGGCTTGGGCCACGTACGCGTCGTAATGCACCTGCGCAGTTCTGCCGCTTTGGCGCGCGCCGAAGGCTTGTTTCCGCCGATACCCCGACGTCCCCGTGACGTTATGGATATCGGCGTTGGCGTCGATCTCACGCTTGATCGTCGAGGCCGGCCGCGCCGGAGTTAACCGCGCACCTATCGACTGCAGCGACTCGTTGGTCTTGATGCCGAGGTCGATCTGGATGCGATCGGCCAAGGTCAGTCGAGGCTTAGGACCTGAGTTCTTCGGTTCGGTAAGCCGTGGCTTCACTCCGCCAGCGTCGCGCAGCCAGCGAACTCCGGTGCCTTCCGACACGCCGACCGCCAGACCGGCGTCCCCGGCCGTACAGCCATCACTGACATGACCCCAGAACTCGCGCACAACAGAGGCAAGAGGTGGAAGCGGCACAACAACACTCCTCAATCAAAACGAGTGCTGTTGCATCGACCCCCTGAACCGAAG
>NZ_LQIR01000057.1:0-1438 GCF_001499925.1 Mycobacterium lehmannii | reverse complement strand
CGGGTTCGGGCGAAGTGGCGGTGTCGTTGTGGCTGCGGGTTTCCTGCTCGTCGGGTGGGCGCAGGAGTCGTTCGGGTCGGTGGTAGTAGTTCAGCCGCGCCTGGCCGGTGTCCAGTTCGGGCGGTGGAAGCCATTCGACCTCGCAGCGTTCGTTCATCCGGGTGGACCAGCCGCCATCGTCGTTGACGCTGCGGTTGTCTGCCCCGCAGGCGAGGCCCAGTTCGTCGATGTTGGTGTTGCCGCCTTTCGACCAGTCGGCTTCCACGTGATGCACTTGGCAGCCATAGGCACCGACGGTGCAGCATGGCTTGGTGCATCCGCCATCGCGCGCGATGAGCATGATCCGTTGCGCCGGGGTGGCGATTCGCTTGGCGCGGAACAGGTCCAGGGCCGACCCGGTCGCGCCGTCGAACACCGCCAGGTAGTGGTTGGCGTGGCCGGCCAACCGGATGACATCAGCGATCGGCATGACCGTGCCCCCGCCGGTGGTGCCGACCCCGGCCCGAGATTCCAGCTCCCGCAGGGTGGTGCGAATGATGACCGAGACGGGCAGCCCGTTGAGTTGGCCGAGTTCGCCGCTCATCAGGGCGATGCGCCCGACGGCGATCATCGCGTCGTGTTGACGCTGGGCCAGACTGCGGTGGTCGTTGTCGATCTGAGCCTGTGTCGGGGTCCCCGATGTGCAGGGTTCGGGATCGTCGGGATTGCACATACCCGGTGCGGCGTACTTGGCGAAGATCGCTTCCCACACCGCCCACGCTTCGGGGGTCAAAGTTGCGAAGATGTCAATCATCCCGTCGGAGCGCTGTTTTTTCTTGGTGACCCCGCGCTTGCGGGCGCGCTCGGCGTCATCGGGTTCGGGCCCGTCCTGATCGAGCAAGAACAGCGTCAGATCGGCGCTGTCCTTGAGTTCCTTGGGACCCACGCCGACCGCCGTGCGGACCAGGTCGACCTCGAACTGCTCCCTGGTGGCCGCATCCACCCAGCCCGGCAACCTGTCAACGGCCTTGCGGATGACCTCCACGTGCTCGCCGTTGATCAGTCCGTGAGCTTGCGCGACCGCCGTCGCGGGCAACGCCGGCGGCAGCGACGGTCCGGTCACCGATTGACGGGGCGCCAGCAGGGCAGCTTCGGTCAGACGCCGGTTGGCCTCGGTGGTCGAGATCCGCCAGCGGACCCTCAACACCTCTTTCCACGATTTGGCACCCATCTGTTGCGGCGTCGCCTCGGTCTGCAGGCGGGCGAGCAAGCGGTGACTCATCGTGGGGAACTGGCAGCCGAGACCTTCGAGCTCATCAAGTGCGGTGACCAGGTCGGGGCGGGTCAGCAAGTCGACCTCACAGGCGGCCACCTTCTCGTAGGCCGCACGCAACGCGGTGATCGCGTCCTGCAGGTCGCTTCCCGACATGCCTCGAACATACATTCGACCACTGACAAA
>NZ_LQIR01000056.1:0-237769 GCF_001499925.1 Mycobacterium lehmannii | reverse complement strand
CCGTTATTGCTGCCCAACGTGCCCGAGGCGAGCAACTTCCGGCACATGGCATTGAGCGCATCGTGGTTGCGCTGCCCCACGGTGCGTCGATCGGCACGGACCGCCTCGGCCGAGGGCTCCTGATCCGCAGACCGCTGACCGTCCTCGCCCTCGGTTTCGTCGGCGGGATTGCACCGACCAGGAGCCGCCCACACCGCCAGCACTGCTTCCAACGCCGCCCGGGTGGCCGGATCAAGCAGTCCGCGTAGCTCACTCATCCCATCAAGGCGCTGGCGACCCAGCCGCACCCAGCGCTGCGCGGCGCGCAACTCCTCGGAGAAATCCCCATCGGGGTTCAAATAGGCCGCCAGCCGCTGGGCGGCCGCGCGCAACTCCTCAGGGGTGTGCTTGGTGGCCAACTGCGCCAGCTGCGCTTCAGCGGCCTCGCGCACGTCAAACGGCGTCGAGGCCGGCACCTGCTTGTCAAAGAACCGCCGGATCACCCGCACATGCTCAGCACCCACCCGACCCTGGGCCACCGCCGCAGCGGTGTGGGCCAGCACCGGTTCGAGCTGCTCGCCGGTCATCGCGCGCCGCGGCGTCAACTCCCGCGCTTCGGCCACCCGCCGATGCGCCTCAGCCTTGGACAGGCGCAACAACACCGTCAACGCCCCGGCCACGCTGGGCTCCCCCAACTCCGCCAACGGGGCCTGCTGGAGTCCGGCCACCAGACGGTGGCCCACCGTCGCCGAACCACGGGTGAAGCTCTCCCACTGCGCTGTCAGTGCCAATTGCTCAGAGGTGGTCAACGCGTCGAACGACTCGGCGACCAACGCGGACAGCTGCTCGGCCATCCCCGCGATCACTTCGCTCATACGTTCGAATCCCACATGACAAGGCTAACCCCACCCACCGACAAACCCGACCCATCTGTGACTACTGAAACCAAAGAGACGCAAGTGATTTCGCACGCCCCTAGGAGCCAAAGGGCCGGCGAACACAGGGGCGCGACCACTCAGCGACGACAAGAGGTTTGAGCCACGCATTACACAACGTAAATTGGGAAGCGATGGGAATACTGGGACGAAAGACCGGGGACCTGCGCGTCTACCTCGGCGCGGCGCCCGGTGTCGGCAAGACCTACTCCATGCTCGCCGAGGCGCACCGCCGTCTCGAGCGCGGAACTGACGTGGTTGCCGCCGTAGTCGACACCCACGGCCGACGCAAAGTCGGCCAGCAGCTCGCGGGCATCGAGGTGATACCTGCGCGCGTCGTAGAGGACTCCAGCAGGCCTGGCACGCAGTACCAGGAGATCGATGTCACCGCGATCATGCAGCGGCGGCCCAAGGTCGTGCTCGTCGACGACTTCGCCCACACCAACGCCCCGGGCAGCAAGAACAAGAAGCGTTGGCAGGACGTCGAAGAACTGCTCAACGCCGGCATCACGGTGATCACCACCGTCAATATCCAGAACCTGGAGAGCGTTTCCGACCTCGCCGCCCAGATCACCGGAGTCGAGGAACCCGACCGCATACCCGACGAGGTGGTGCGCGCCGCCGATCAGATCGAGTTGGTCGACATCACGCCGGAAGCGTTGCGGCGCAGGCTCGCTCACGGCAACGTGTACCCGCCCGAGCGTGTCGATGCCGCACTTTCGAACTACTTCCGACCCGAAAACCTCACGGCGCTGCGACAATTGACCCTGCTGTGGCTCGCCGATCAGGTCGACGCCGCGCTGGCCAAGTACCGCTCCGACAAGAAGATCAGCGATCGATGGGCACCCCGCGAACGTGTGGTGGTGGCGGTAACGGGCGGCCCCGAGTCCGAGGTCCTGGTGCGACGGGCGTCCCGCATCGCCTCCCGATCGGGCGCCGACCTCAGAGTGGTGCACATCGTCGACGGCGGCGGCCTCACGGCCATCTCGGATCAGCAGAAGAAGGCCGTGCGGGAACTCGCCGCCAGCTTGGGCGCGACCATGCATACGGTGGTCGGCGACGACGTCGCTTCCACTCTGATCGCCTATGCGCACGACATCAACGCCACACAGTTGGTGGTCGGAACATCTCGACGTTCGCGGCTGTCGCGCATGTTCGACGAGGGCATCAGCGAGGCCGTCGTCCAGCAGGCCGGCGGTCTGGACGTGCACATGGTCAGCCACGACCAGGCCAGCACCGGCATCTCGTGGTCCCGGCTCTCGCCACGACAGCGCCGGCTCACGTCATGGCTCGCCGCTATCGCAATCCCGGTCGCGGTCTGCGCGCTGACATTGCTGCTGCCGGAGGGGTTCCTGCGCATCGGCGGCCCGGGCGCGCTGTTCTTCATCGGGGTGCTGGGCACGGCGATGCTCGGCGGGCTCGCCCCGGCCGTCACGGCCGCCGCCCTGTCCGGAGCGCTGATCACCTACTTCCTGGTGGCTCCGGCGAACGCGTTCTCCGTCCACGACAGCGACGGCTTTGTCGCGACGGTGATCATGCTGCTCCTGTCCGTCGCGGTCGCCGCCCTCGTCGACCGGGCCTCGAGACGGGCGCGAGAAGCGCGGCGAGCCAGTCAGGAAGCCACGCTGCTGGCGCTGTTCGCCGACGGCGTGCTGAACGAAGCGGACCTCGACAGCCTGCTGGAGCGGGTCCGCGAAACGTACTCCCAGCGCACCGTGAGCATCGTGAGAAGCAAGACCGGCGAACTGCTCGCCCACACCGGCACCGACCCCTGCACCGACGTCGACGACGCCGACACACCCGTCGAGATCGACGACGACGAGTACTGGATGCTGTTGTCCGGACCGGCGTTGACGACGCGCGACCGCCGCGTCCTCAGCGGCGTCGGCAAGCAGGCCGTCAACCTGATCAGGCAACGGGAGTTGGCCGAGGCGAACAAGGCCGAGGTCGTCGGCCAAGCGGACAAACTGCAGCACGCGCTACTCACAGCGGTCAGCCACGACCTGCGCACTCCGCTGGCGGCCGCCAGGGCGGCGACGTCCCGGATCCGCAACAGCGACGTCGACTTCTCCGGCGACAACACCGCCGAACTCCTTGCCACGGTGGAGGAGTCCGTCGATCAGCTGACCTCACTGGTGGCCAACCTGCTGGACTCGGCGCGCCTGGCCGCCGGCGCAGTTCGACCGCAGATGGCGCGCGTCGAACTGGAGCACGTCGTCCAACGCGCGCTGCTCGGAATTCGCGCGGACACAGACGAAATCACCCGACCGGGCAGTGAACGGGTGAAGGTGGAGATCGACTGCGACGCGGCCCTGGCCGACCACGAACTGCTGGAGCGCGTCCTGGCCAACCTGATCGACAACTCGCTGCGCTACGCCGACGGCAGCCTGGTGCGGGTGACCGCGGGCCAGGTGGGTGACCGGGTGCTCATCGCCGTCGTCGACGAGGGTCCCGGTATTCCGCGAGGCAGCGAAGAGCAGGTGTTCGCCCCGTTCCAGCGGCTCAGCGACGACGACTCGATCGGCATCGGAATCGGCCTGTCGGTTGCCTCGGGATTCGTCGAGGCGATGGGCGGAACGATCTCGGCTTCCGACACCCCCGGCGGGGGCCTGACCGTCGAGATCGACCTGCCCGCCGCGCCGAACCAGGTGTGATGGCAACTAGGCCTGGGCGGTTTCCTCGGCCAGGGCGATCAGCGCCGCGCGCACCAGATCGGGTCTCTCGTCGACGATGAAATGACTGGCGTCGACCATCTCCAGTCGGTAGTCGTCGGCATCCGCGGTCTCCTCCGCTGCCAGAGATGGATGGACAGCCGCGTCATCGCGCCCGAACAGACACCGGATCGGCACGGTGGCGCGCGACGGCTTCGGCCCGCGGCCGGCGGCCGGTAACTCGCGGAGCAGGAAGCTTCGGTACGTGTCGCGCGCGGCCCGGGCCACCACCGGATCTCGGAATCGATCGGCGTACACCCGCGCGGTCTCCGGGTCCAACCGCGAGCCGGCCTTGAACAGCAGGTCGAGGAAGCCCGTGTGCCGCAGCACCGCAACGCCGAACGTGGCCAGCGGCACCTGGTACCAGAACCGCCACAGCTGTGGTGCGACGACGCGCGGGCCCACCCACGGGTGGGCCATGTTCGTCGCCAGGTAGCCGTCGAAACGCTCCGGCGCCGTCAACACCATGCGGTACCCGACGTACGCGCCCCAGTCGTGGCCCACCAGCAAGACCCGGTCCAGACCCAGCGCGTCGAGCAGTGCCAGTACGTCGGCGGCGACGTCGTCCTTCTCCCACCGGTGCGGCGCAGGACCCGACCAGCCGTAGCCGGGCAGGTCCGGCGCGATGATCCGCAGTCCCGCGGGCGGGTTACCCAAGAGATCGCGGTACACCCAATGGTGTTGCGGCCACCCGTGCAGCGCGACGACCGGGCGCCCGTCGGCGGGGCCCGCCTCGGTGACGTGGAAGCGCACACCGCGGGCGGTGAGGTGAGAACGGCGCACTCCTTCGATCGGCGGAGGAGCAGAAGCCATAACGCGACTATAGGAACTGCCGTCGCGCTACCGTGCCGGTATGGCCGGATACCGAGCGCTGTTCGACGCCAGCATCGCTGATCCAGAAGGATTCTGGGCCGATGCCGCACGCGCGGTGACGTGGACACGTGAGCCTAAACAGATCCTCGACGACTCCAACCCGCCGTTCTACCGCTGGTTCGCCGACGGTGAGCTGAACACCTGCGCGAATGCGCTCGACAGGCACGTCGACGACGGCCGGGGCGATCAGCCCTCGCTGATCTACGACTCACCGGTCACCGGGACGCAACGCACCTACACCTTCAGCGAATTGCGTGACGCGACAGCGAAATTCGCCGGCGGCCTGCGCGGTCTGGGTGTCGAAAAGGGCGACCGCGTGGTGATCTACATGCCCATGATCCCCGAGGCGGTGATCGCCATGCTGGCGTGTGCACGCCTCGGGGCGATCCACTCGGTCGTGTTCGGCGGGTTCGCCGCGCACGAACTCGCGGCGCGCATCGACGACGCGCAACCGAAAGTCGTCGTCTCCGCGTCCTGCGGTATCGAACCGTCCCGCATCGTCGCCTACAAGCCGATGCTGGACGCCGCACTCGAGATGTCCGAGCACCCGCCGCGCAACTGCGTCATCGTGCAGCGCGATCGGCAGCGCTGCGAGTTGGCTCCGGACCGCGACCTCGACTGGGAGGACGTCGCGGCCGCAGCGGCCGTCGACCCCGTGCCGGTGGCCGCGACCGATCCGCTCTACGTGCTGTACACCTCCGGGACCACGGGTAAGCCCAAAGGCATCGTCCGCGACAACGGCGGGCATGCGGTGGCGCTGCTCTGGAGCATGCGCAACGTCTACGACATCGAACCCGGCGAAGTCTTCTGGGCCGCATCTGATGTCGGCTGGGTGGTCGGCCATTCCTACATCGTGTACGGACCGCTGCTGCTGGGTGCCACGACGGTGCTCTACGAGGGCAAGCCGATCGGCACGCCGGATCCCGGTGCGTTCTGGCGGGTCGCGTCCGAGCACGGGGTCAAGGCACTGTTCACCGCCCCGACGGCCGTGCGCGCGATCCGCAAGGAGGACCCCGACGGCGAGCACATCGGCCGCTACGACCTGTCGAAGATGAAGTACTTCTTCCAGGCCGGCGAGCGACTCGACCCGGACACCTACGCGTGGTCGGCGCAGAAACTCGGTATCCCGGTCGTCGACCACTGGTGGCAGACGGAAACCGGGTGGGCGATCGCCGCCAACCCGATGGGTCTGGAACCCATGCCGATCAAACCGGGATCCCCGACCGTTCCGATGCCCGGCTACGACGTCAGGATTCTGCACGTCGACGGCTCGCCCTGCGCTGCCAACGAGGAAGGCGACATCTGCATCCGGCTCCCACTTCCGCCGGGCACCCTGCCCACCCTGTGGGGTGACGACGACCGATACAAGGCCTCCTACCTGTCCGAGCATCCGGGTTACTACCTCACCGGTGACGGCGGCTATCTCGACGAGGACGGCTACCTCTTCGTGATGGGCCGCATCGACGACGTCATCAACGTCGCCGGACACCGGTTGTCGACGGGATCCATCGAAGCCGTGCTGGCCACTCATCCGGCGGTCGCCGAATGCGCCGTCATCGGCGTCCGCGACGACATCAAGGGCCAGGTGCCGCGCGGTTTCGTGGTGCTCAAGTCGGGCGCTTCAGACGACGGGTTGGCCGAGCAACTCATCGAGTCGGTGCGCGAGAACATCGGCGCCGTAGCGTGTTTCAAACTTGTCGACGTCGTGCCCGCGCTGCCCAAGACGAGGTCCGGAAAGATTCTGCGCAAGACGATGCGGGGCATCGCCCACGGCCGCGAGGAGCCGTTGCCGTCGACGATCGAAGACCCAGCGGTGATCGAAGCGCTCAAGCCGATCCTGAAGAACTGAGCCGCCCCGGCGCTGCTCGGATCGGCCTATATTCGTTGGTGAGTGCGTGCCTGCCCGATGCACGCGGCTCACAACAAAGGAGTTGATTCGCGATGCGTACATCTGCGGTCAAGGCCAAGAGCGGCTGTACCTGCCACTGCCACAAGTGCGATCAAGGTCATCACTGCGGGAACCCACCCAACTGTTACATCAAGAAGTAGCCCGGCACCGGACGTGATCGGTCCAGGCGAGACCAAAAGCGCCTGAGCCGCGGCTTCCGCCGTGCCGATCTCGGTACGCGCGGCCACGTTTGCGCCGCCTTTCCGCGGGTAGCCCTGCGCTCACGCGAGGAAAGGAACTCATCATGGTCTGCAGCCACCCACCGGGCCCGACGGCCGCCTCCCGGTACGGCTCACATGTTCAGAAGGCTGCCCTTGCCGTCGGCGCAGTGTTCCTGTTGGTCGGCATTTTGGGCTTCATCCCGGGGATCACGACGAACTACGACACCATGACGTTCGCCGGCCACCACTCCGGGGCCATGCTGCTCGGGATCTTCAACGTTTCAATCTTGCACAACATCGTGCATCTGCTGTTCGGTGTGGCCGGCGTCCTGATGGCGCGCACGTTCGATGCAGCCCGCATCTACCTGATCGGCGGCGGCGTCATCTACCTGCTGCTCTTCCTGTACGGCTTGGTCATCGACCATGACAGCGCGGCGAACTTCGTGCCGTTGAACACCGCCGACAACTGGCTTCATCTGTTCCTCGGGGTCGGCATGATCGCGCTGGGCGTGCTGCTGTCACGCCGCCGCGACGCCAATACCGCGTTGAACCGGAACACGCGGTAGAGGTCCACGCCTCGCGCCGGTTAGCGACGGCCGCCGGCGGGTATCACCTGCGAGTCCGTCAATATCGGCTTGGACGGAGGCGAGGGATGGCAAGACCACCGAAGTACATGGCCGTGCAGGCGGCGGCGGTGATCGCCGGCGTCGCCCTGATCCTCCTCGGCGTCCTCGGGTTCATTCCGGGCGTGACCCAGGACTACGACCGGCTGGCGTGGGCCGACCACCGATCCGGAGCCAGCCTGCTCGGCATGCTCTCGGTGTCCGGGCTGGGCAACGTGGCCAACCTGGTGATCGGCGCGCTCGGGCTGCTGATGGCACGCACGTACGCGGCCGCTCGGGCGTACTTCCTCGGCGCCGGACTGGCTTACTTCGCGTTGTTCGCATACGGATACGCGGCGGCCAACGCGTTCGACTGGATGTGGTTCGGCCTGGGTGTCGTCATGTCGATACTCGGGCTGACACTCGCCGGTCAGCACGACCCGACCAAGCGCCGCAGGAGAATTCGCGCCTAGCGCGGGCCTGTACTACATCGTGTAGCAGCGCTTTACCCGAAAGCCACGCGGGCGCCTTCCACACGTGGTTGTCTGGGTGAGTGAGCACGGCGACTACGACGCCGCACACCGGCGCGCGGCGGGGCATCAACCTAGCGCTGGCCACCTGGGTCTCGGCCATCAACTTCTGGGCATGGAACATGATCGGCCCGCTGTCGACGACGTACGCGGGCGATCTGTCGCTGAGCAGCTCCGAGGCCTCGATGCTGGTGGCCACACCGATCCTGGTGGGCGCACTCGGCCGGATCGTCGTGGGTTCGCTGACCGACCGGTTCGGCGGGCGCGCATTGTTCATCGCGATCACTTTGATCTCGATTGTTCCGGTGCTGGCGGTCGGCGCTGCGGGCTCGGCAGGCTCCTATCCGATGCTGCTCGTGTGCGGCTTCTTCCTGGGCATCGCAGGCACGATCTTCGCCGTCGGGATCCCGTTCGCGAACAACTGGTACGAGCCGTCGCGGCGCGGGTTCGCCACCGGGGTCTTCGGGATGGGGATGGTGGGCACCGCGCTCTCGGCGTTCTTCACGCCCCGGTTCGTCGGCTGGTTCGGGTTGTTTTCCACCCATGTCATCATCGCGGTCGCGTTGGCGGTCACCGCGGGGCTGTGTCTGCTGTTGATGCGCGACTCCCCGACCTTCACCCCCAATACCGACCGGGTGATGCCCAAGCTGAAGGCGGCGGCCAAACTTCGCGTCACCTGGGAGATGTCGTTCCTGTACGCGATCGTGTTCGGCGGGTTCGTGGCGTTCAGCAACTATCTGCCCACCTACATCAAGACGATCTACCACTTCTCGGCCGTCGATGCCGGCGCGCGCACGGCCGGGTTCGCGCTGGCCGCGGTCCTCGCCCGTCCGGTCGGTGGTGCGCTGGCCGACCGGATCGCGCCGAAGTACGTCGTGCTGGGTTCCTTCGCCGGCACCGCGCTCATGGCATTGATCGCCATACTGCAACCGCCGCCGGACGTGTGGTCGGCCGTCACCTTCATCGCGCTGGCCGTGTTCCTCGGTATCGGCACCGGCGGCGTGTTCGCATGGGTGGCCCGCCGGTCGCCCGCCAAGTCCGTCGGCTCCATCACCGGAATCGTCTCGGCCGCCGGTGGTTTGGGCGGATACTTCCCACCGCTGGTGATGGGCTCTACCTACGACTCCGCCGAAAACGACTACTCGATCGGTCTGATCCTGCTCGTGGTGACCGCGTTGATCGCGTTCGCTTACACCGCACTGCGGCTGCACGCGCATGAGCCGCAACCGAAGGAGGCCACACAGTGACGATCACCCCGCCCCACATCGGCGGCCCGATCGAAGAACTGCTCGAACGCAGCGGCCGATTCTTCACTCCCGGTGAGGCTTCCGACGACGGGCGGACCATCCACCGCCGCGGCGGTCGCGAAGGCGACGTTTTCTACCGCGACCGCTGGAGCCACGACAAGGTGGTCCGCTCCACGCACGGCGTCAACTGCACCGGCTCGTGCTCGTGGAAGATCTATGTCAAGGACGGCATCATCACCTGGGAAACCCAGGAGACCGATTACCCGTCGGTGGGCCCGGACCGGCCGGAGTACGAGCCGCGCGGATGTCCGCGCGGTGCGGCGTTCTCCTGGTACACCTACTCGCCGACGCGGGTCCGTTACCCGTACGCGCGTGGCGAACTCGTCCGGATGTACCGCGAGGCGAAGTCGCGCCTGTCGGATCCGGTCTTCGCATGGGCCGACATCCAGAACGACCCCGAACGCCGCAGGCGCTACCAACGAGCAAGGGGCAAAGGCGGTCTGGTGCGAGTCAGTTGGGCCGAGGCGACCGAGATGATCGCCGCGGCCCACATACACGCGATCAAGCAGTACGGGCCCGACCGGATTGCGGGGTTCTCCCCCATCCCCGCGATGTCGATGGTCTCCTTCGCCGCGGGATCGCGCTTCATCGAACTGCTCGGCGGCGTGATGACGTCCTTCTACGATTGGTATGCCGACCTTCCCGTGGCCTCCCCGCAGGTCTTCGGCGACCAGACCGACGTACCGGAATCCGGCGACTGGTGGGATGCCTCGTATCTGATGATGTGGGGTTCCAACGTGCCGGTCACCCGCACACCGGACGCGCACTGGATGACCGAGGTGCGCTACCGCGGCACGAAGGTCGTCAGCGTCAGCCCCGACTACGCAGACAACACCAAGTTCGCCGACGAGTGGATGCCGTGCGCCGCGGGCACCGACGGTGCGTTGGCCATGGCGATGGGTCACGTCGTGCTCTCGGAATTCTTTGTCAAACAGCGCGTCCCGTTCTTCGTCGACTACGTCCGCAAGTTCACCGACCTGCCGTTCCTGGTCAAGCTCGAAGACCGCGACGGCAGGCTCGTCCCCGGTAAGAACCTGACCGCGGCCGACCTCGGCGGTGAAGTCGCGGCACAGGAGAACGCGGCCTTCAAACCGGTGCTGCTGGACGCGGCGACCGACTCCGTGGCCGTACCGCACGGCTCGTTGGGATTCCGCTTCGGCGACGACGGCGTCACCAAGTGGAACCTCGAACTGGGTGATCTCGTACCGGCGTTGACGGTGCTGTTCACCGAGGGCGGGGAGACAGCCGAGGTGGCGTTGCCGCGATTCGACACCTTCGACGGCCACGGCGAAACGCTGACCCGGGGCGTGCCGGTGCGACGGGTCGGCGAACACCTGGTGTGCACGGTGTTCGATCTCATGCTGGCCCAATACGGCGTGGCCCGACCCGACCTACCTGGTGACTGGCCGACCGGCTACGACGATCCCAAGCCGTACACTCCTGCCTGGCAGGAGTCGATCACCGGAGTGGCTGCGTCACAGGCCATTCGGATCGCCACCGAGTTCGCCCGCAACGCCGAGGAGTCCGGTGGGCGGTCGATGATCATCATGGGCGCCGGAATATGCCAATGGTTCCACGGCGACGCCACCTACCGGGCGGTGCTGGCGTTGGTGTTGCTGACCGGCGCGATGGGTCGCAACGGCGGCGGCTGGGCCCACTATGTCGGCCAGGAGAAGTGCCGCCCGGTGACGGGATGGTCGGCGCTGGCGATGGGCACCGACTGGTCGCGGCCGCCGCGACAGATGCCGGGCACCTCGTACTGGTACGTCCACACCGATCAGTGGCGCTACGACGGCTACCGAGCCGACGCGCTGTCCAGTCCGCTGAGCCGCGGCCGGTTCCGGGACCGCCACACCATGGATGTGCTCGCCGCATCGACGGCCATGGGCTGGAGCCCGTTCTATCCGCAGTTCGACCGCTCGAGCCTCGACGTCGCCGACGAGGCCCGCGCCGCCGGTCAGGACATCTCCACCTACGTCACCGAGAAGCTCGCCGATGGTGGACTCAAACTCGCCGTCACCGACCCGGACAACCCGTCGAACTGGCCTCGGGTGCTGTCGGTCTGGCGGGCCAACCTGCTGGGCTCGTCGAGTAAGGGCAACGAGTACTTCCTGCGTCATCTGCTCGGAACCGACTCGAACCTACAGGCCGAGCCGACGCCGGAGGCGGTGCGGCCCAACGACATATCGTGGACCGACGACATCCCCGAGGGCAAGCTCGACATGTTGATGTCGATCGACTTCCGGATGACGTCGACGACGTTGCTGTCCGACGTGGTGCTGCCCGCCGCCACCTGGTACGAGAAACACGACCTGAACACCACGGACATGCACCCGTACGTGCACGCGTTCAACCCCGCCGTCGACCCGCCGTGGGAGACCCATTCCGACTTCGAGGCCTTCGGTGCGATCGCCCGGGTGTTCAGCGGGCTGGCGGCCAAGCATCTGGGGGTGCGCACCGACGTGGTGCTCGGCGCGATGCAGCACGACACACCCGGTGCGATGGCGTATCCCGGTGGTGTCGAGCAGGATTGGCGGACCGACGGGAGCATCCCGGTACCCGGTAAGACCATGGGTCCGATCGCCGTGGTGGAGCGTGACTATCCGGCGATCGCCCAGAAGTGGGCGGCGCTGGGGCCGCTGGTCGAGAAACTGGGGCTGACCACCAAAGGCGTCACCGTCCGACCCGACAAAGAGGTCGGCGAACTCGCGGCCAAGTTCGGTGTCATGAGTTCCGGTCGCGCAGAAGGCCGTCCGGCGATCAACACCGCGGAACGGATGGCCGAGGCGATCCTGGCACTGTCCGGCACCAGCAACGGACGGCTGGCCGTCGAGGGCTTCCGCGAATTGGAGCGTCGGACCGGGCGTCGACTGGTGCATCTGGCCGGCGGCAGCGAGGAGCGCCGCATCACGTTCGCCGACACCCAGGCGCGGCCGGTTCCGGTGATCACCAGCCCGGAGTGGTCGGGCAGCGAGACCGGTGGGCGTCGCTACGCACCGTTCACCATCAACATCGAGGAGCTCAAACCGTTCCACACGCTGACCGGCCGGATGCACTTCTACCTGGACCACGACTGGCTGGAGGAACTCGGTGAGCAGTTACCGGTCTACCGTCCGCCGCTGGACATGTCGCGGTTGTTCGGCGCGTCGGCGGTGGGTGACCACGACGGTGTGGGACTGACGGTGCGCTACCTGACCCCGCATTCGAAGTGGTCGATCCACTCGGAGTATCAGGACAACCTGTTCATGCTGTCGTTGTCGCGCGGCGGTCCGACGATGTGGATGAGCCCGGCCGATGCCGCGAAGATCTCGGTGCGCGACAACGACTGGGTCGAGGCGGTGAACCGCAACGGCGTGCTGGTGTGCCGCGCGATCGTGTCGCATCGGATGCCCGAGGGCGTCGTGTTCGTCTACCACGTGCAGGAGCGCACCATCGATGTGCCGCTCAGCGAGGCCACCGGGAAGCGCGGCGGTATCCACAATTCGCTGACCCGCCTGCTGATCAAGCCGAGCCATCTGGCAGGCGGGTACGCCCAAATGGCGTTCGCATTCAACTATCTCGGTCCGACCGGCAACCAACGCGACGAGGTGACCGTGGTGCGGCGTCGCAGCCAGGAGGTGGCGTACGAATGAGAGTCATGGCGCAGATGGCGATGGTGATGAACCTCGACAAATGCATCGGCTGCCACACCTGCTCGGTCACCTGCAAACAGGCGTGGACCAACCGGCCCGGCACCGAGTACGTCTGGTTCAACAACGTCGAAACCCGTCCGGGACAAGGTTATCCGCGGACTTACGAGGATCAGGAGCGGTGGCGTGGTGGATGGATACGCGACCGCAGGGGTCGGTTGAGGCTGCGCGACGGCGGGCGGCTGAGCAAGCTGTTGCGGATCTTCGCCAACCCCAAGATGCCCAGCATCAACGATTACTACGAGCCGTGGACCTACGACTACGAGAATCTGACGAACGCGCCGTTGGGTGAGCACATACCGGTGGCCCCGCCGCGCAGCTTGATCAGCGGTGAACCGATGAAGGTGGAGTGGTCGGCGAACTGGGACGACAACCTGGGCGGCTCACCGGAGATCGTGGCCGGAGATCCGGTGCTGCAGAAGGTGAACGAGCAGGTCCGCCTCGAACTCGAGCAGACGTACATGTTCTACCTGCCGCGGATCTGCGAGCACTGCCTGAACCCCTCGTGCGTCGCGTCGTGCCCGTCAGGGGCGCTCTACAAGCGTTCCGAGGACGGCATCGTGCTCGTTGACCAGGACCGCTGCCGCGGCTGGCGGATGTGTGTGTCCGGATGTCCCTACAAGAAGGTGTATTTCAACCACAAGACCGGCAAGGCCGAGAAGTGTACGTTCTGTTACCCGCGCATCGAGGTCGGGCTGCCCACGGTGTGCTCGGAGACTTGTGTCGGTCGGTTGCGGTATTTAGGCCTGGTGTTCTACGACGTCGACCGTGTGCTCGAGGCGGCGGCGACCGAGAAGGACACCGACCTCTACGAAGCGCAGAAGTCGATCATCCTGGACCCGCACGACCCCGAGGTCATCGCCGGCGCCCACGCGGAGGGCATTTCCGAGGAGTGGATCGAGGCCGCCCAACGTTCGCCGGTGTACGCACTGATTCACCGCTATCAGGTTGCGCTGCCACTGCATCCCGAGTATCGGACGATGCCGATGGTCTGGTACATCCCGCCGCTGTCCCCCGTGGTCGACGCGGTCGCCCGCGACGGCCATGACGGTGAGGCGCTCGGAAACCTGTTCGGCGCGTTGGAGGCGCTGCGCATTCCGATCGAGTACCTCGCCGGGCTGTTCACGGCCGGGGACACCGCGGTGGTCGAAGACGTGCTGCGGCGGCTTGCCGCGATGCGGTCCTATATGCGCGACATCAACCTGGGCCGGGAGACCCAGCCCCACATCCCGCAGGCGGTCGGCATGACCGAAGAGCAGATCTACGAGATGTACCGCCTGCTGGCACTGGCGAAATACGAAGAGCGCTATGTCATTCCGACCGCCTACGTCGCCGATGCCCACGCCCTCGAGGCGCAGGCGCTCGAAGAACCGGGCTGCTCGCTGTCGTTCGAGGGTGGACCCGGCATGTACGAGTCGGGTCCGTTCGGCGAGGCCAGTGGCGCCCCGGTGCCCGTCGCGGTGGAGAGCTTCCATGCACTGCACCACCGACAGACCAGTGAGGGCATCGCGGTCACCGAGTCGCGCCCGTCACGGGTCAACCTGCTCAACTGGGACGGCCGGGGGGAACCCAGCGGAATCTTCCCCGAGCGGAGCGCGGATCAATGAAATTGCTCAGGAGCAGACGGGAATCGACCCTCGAGCACCGCCTCGTGTGGCAGGCGGCCGCCTTGCTGTTGACCTATCCGGACGACCAGCAGGCCGAACGGCTGGCCACCGTCGAGGAACTGCTGACGCACGTTCCCGCCGCCCCGGCAGACCTGCTCGCGACCACCGTCGCGGCATTGCGCGACAGGGACCCGATGCAAGCGCAGGCCGACTATGTGGACACCTTCGACATGCGGCGCCGCACCACGATGTACCTGACGTACTGGACGGCGGGCGACACCCGCAACCGCGGCAACCACATGCTGGCGTTCGCTCGCACCTACCGGGAGGCGGGCGTCAGCCCGCCGGAACGCGAGGCCCCCGACTACCTGCCCGTGGTACTCGAGTTCGCCGCCACCGTCGACCCCGAGGCGGGGCGGCGCCTGCTCGTCGAGCACCGTGCCCCGATCGACTTGCTGTGTGATGCGTTGCAGCAGTCCGCATCGCCGTACGCATACGCCGTGGCCGCCATCTGCGAAACGCTTCCGGCCCGTACCGAGCAGGACATCCAACGGGCTCAGCGACTGGCCGCCTCGGGACCGCCCGCCGAATCCGTTGGTCTACAACCCTTTACATTGACCGTGCCGCCACGACGCGCACAAGGAGTTTGACATGTCGGGCTGGGTGATCTTCTGGGACGTGGTGCCGTACGTGACGCTCGCGATCGTCGCGGTCGGGATCTGGTGGCGGTACCGCTACGACAAGTTCGGCTGGACCACCCGTTCGTCGCAGCTGTACGAATCACGGCTGTTGCGCATCGGCAGCCCGATGTTCCACTTCGGCATCCTGGTGGTGATCGTCGGACACATCATCGGTCTGGTGATCCCCGAATCATGGACAGACGCAATCGGGCTCAGCGACCACGCCTACCACATCCAGGCGATGGTGCTCGGCGCGATCGCCGGCGTCACCACGCTGACGGGTATCGCGTTGCTGGTGTTCCGCCGCCGCACCACCGGACCGGTCTTCCTCGCCACCACCGCCAACGACAAGGTGATGTACCTGGTCCTGGTGATGGCCATCGTGGCAGGCCTGGCGTGCACCCTGATCGGTGCGACCCCCGTCGGCGCCGAACACGACTACCGACAGACGGTGTCGCCCTGGTTCCGGTCCATCTGGATTCTGCAACCGCGCGGCGACCTGATGGCCCAGGCGCCGCTGTGGTTTCACATCCACGTGATCATCGCGCTGGTGCTGTTCTGCCTGTGGCCGTTCACGCGGCTGGTCCATGTGTTCAGCGCACCCATCGGTTACCTGTTCCGGCCCTACATCGTCTACCGCAGCCGCGATGTCGTCGACAAGGGTGAGTTGGTCGGTTCGCGCCCGCACCGCCGCGGTTGGTGACCTGCGGGCGGCCATGTCAACCCGAGGCGCCGTGCACCAGCACGCAGCACCGGCCTTGTCGAGGACTGAGCTCCGCGCGCGCGTCGGGCGCTGAACTGCCGTCGATCACACCCTCGACGAGCTGAAGGTTCAGCCCGCAGACCACCTCCAGGTGGTCCTTCGCCACCGAGTGAAACGGGCAGTTGCGCAGGGTGATACAGCCCTCGGCATCCGACTGGGGTAAATATCCGCAGGCGCGCAGCGCGACCACCACGTCACCGTCGGCGTCGACCGCGGCTTGGCGCCCGGTTTCGCGGGCGGCCGCGCTCAGGGCCGAGCGCACCGCCCCTCCGGCGTCCTGCTCGATCGACGACACCAACAGCCGAGCGAGCAGCAGATAGTCGCGCGGCGGAACGCTGACCACGATCTCGTCTGCGGTCCTGGCGTAGAGCTTGGCCGGCCGTCCGGCGCCGGGACCGCCACGGCCGGCGGGGCGCTGATAGCTGACGGCCAGCAACCCACCGTCGGCGAGTTTGTCCAAGTGATAGGCGGCCAGGGTGCGGCCGATGCCGACCGCCGCGGCGGCCGCCTCCCTGGAAACCGGCTCCTCGTGCTCAACGACGAACTCGTACAGCCGACGGCGAATCGGGTCGTCCAGGCTGGTCAACGCCGCCAACGAGGCAGGGTCGGCGAACTGCGGGGGCACGTCCAAACTCTATCACCAAAAACTCTTGACAAACTGAGGCGGAAGGTGTGCTCTAAAAGACATAACATTTATTTATAGAAAGGAACGGCGCCATGACCACCTCGAATGCGCCATCGACCGACCACTCGAAGAGCCCGCTGCTGCGCGCCCGAACCGATCCCGTCTACGCGGCCTACCTGATCCTGCGGATCGGGTTCTCGGTGCTGCCGATCGTGATGGGCCTCGACAAGTTCACCAACGTGCTGACCGACTGGGAGGGTTACCTCGCGCCGTGGATCGTCGACATCAGCCCGTTCACCGCGCACCAGACGATGTTGGTCGTCGGCGTGGTCGAGATCGTGGCCGGCATCGCGGTCGCGGTCAAACCGCGATACGCCGCGTACGTCGTCGCCATCTGGCTCGCGGGCATCATCGTCAACCTGCTCACCTACCCCGGGTTCTACGACGTCGCGTTGCGCGACTTCGGCCTGCTGCTGGGTGCGTTGACGTTGGGCCGGCTGGCCTCGGTGTACGACGCGCCGCTGCACACCCGCGCTACGCGTTGAGTCAGGCGCCGCCGACGTTGGGCGTGGCACGAGCTGGGATGTCCGTCGAGCTCGTGCCCACGCTCGACCGCACCGGCTTCGGCGCTGCGCCAGGGACTTTGGTCCTCGAAGCAACAGGCTTTCGACCCGCGACGACCGCGTCCGGCTGTTCTTACGCTGGGGCCATGACCTATGTGATCAGCAGTGCGTGTGTGGACGTGATGCACAAGTCCTGTGTGCCGGAATGCCCGGTCGATTGCATCTACGAGGGCGCGAGGTCGCTCTACATCAATCCCGACGAGTGCGTGGACTGCGGCGCGTGCAAGCTGGCGTGCGAAGAGGGCGCGATCTATTTCGAGACGGATCTGCCCGACGACGAGCACGGCCACCTCGCCGACAACGCCGCGTTCTTCACCGACGTCCTGCCGGGCCGCGATGCGCCCCTGGGCGCTCCGGGCGGCGCCGCCAAGCTCGGCCCGGTCGGCGCCGACGCACCCCTCGTCGCCGGCATGCCGCCGCGCTGACCACGGGCGAAGTAGGGACCTAAGGCCCTACTGCCACATCCGCCGGTCGCCGACAGTAAGGGTATGGAGCAGCTCACCACACTGGACGCGGGATTCCTACACGCCGAAGACTCCGACCCTCACGTGAGCCTCGCGATCGGGGCGATCGCCGTGCTCGCCGGGCCGATGCCCGAATTCGATTCGCTCGTCGCCGATCTCACCGAACGCGTGATGGCCGTTCCGCGCTTCCGGCAGATCCTGCGCACCCATCCACTCGACCTCGGCGCACCGGAGTGGGTGGAGGACGCGGGAGTCGACGCCTCCCACCACATCCGCCGGGCGGCGCTGCCCCGGCCCGGCGACGATACGGCGCTGTTCCGCTGGGCCGCCGAAGTGATGGAGCGGCGCTTGGACCGCGACCGGCCCCTGTGGGAGTGCTGGGTCGTCGACGGCCTGGCCCACAACCGCTGGGCGATCCTGATGAAGATCCACCACTGCATCGCCGACGGGGTCGCGGCGACCCATCTGCTCGCCCATCTGTGCGACGGACACGGCACCGAGACGTTCGCGACGGCACTCAGCGGCGCCCAACCGAAGCCGAAACCCTGGCGCCTGCCCGCTCTTTCGCTCAATCCAGTCGATTGGATGGCATCTGCGTGGCGTACGTCTCGCGACGTGACCACCACCGCGACCCAGGCGCTACACGGGGCCGTCGAGATCGCCGGCGGGCTGCTGCGGCCGGCCTCGCCGTCGTCGCTGACCGGTCCGGTGACCGATATGCGGCGCTACGCCTCCGTCGAGGTTTCGCTGCCCGACGTGCACCACATCTGTGAGCGGTTCGACGTCACGGTCAACGATGTAGCGCTGGCAGCGATCACCGACAGCTTCCGCACCATCCTGCTGCGCCGCGGCGAGAACCCCGGGCGCACGTCGCTGCGCACCCTGGTGCCGGTGTCGGTGCGGTCCGCCGATGCGGCGGGCGAACCCGACAACCGGGTATCGGTGATGCTGCCCTACCTCCCCGTCGAGAAGGACGACCCGATCCAGCAGCTGCAAACCGTGCACGCACGACTGGGCAAGTCCAAGGCGAGCGGACAGCGCGAGGCCGGAAACCTCTTCGTCACCGCGGCCAACGCGATTCCGTTCCCGCTGACGGCGTGGGCGGTTCGGGCCCTGACCCGGCTCCCCCAGCGGGGCATCGTGACACTGGCCACGAATGTGCCCGGCCCCCGCAAGCGGATGCGGCTCAAGGGCCGCGAAGTCATTCGGCTGCTGCCGATTCCGCCACTGGCACTTCGACTGCGAACCGGCATCGCGATCCTCAGCTACGCCGACCACCTGTCGTTTGGCATCATCGGCGACTACGACGCCGCGCCCGACGTCAACGAACTCGCCGACGGCATCGAACGCGCCGTTACCCGACTGGCCGACCTGAGCAACGGACACTGGCGTTGCACGCCCGTCGGCACCCTCGCTCTGGTCCAAGGAGGCTGAAAGACGATGACCAAAGGTCAAGAACTGGAGACCCTCAACCGCAGGCAATGCCTGGACCTACTACAGGGCGTGCGGGTGGGCAGGCTGGTCTTCACCGAGGACGCTCTGCCCGCGGTGCAGCCGGTGAACTTCCGGCTCTGGCATGACGACGTCGTGATCCGGGTCGCGGGCGGACCGAAGCTGGCCGCCGCGACCGACAACCAGGTCGTGGCCTTCCAGGCCGACGAGCTCGACGCGGACCTGCGCACCGGTTGGAGCGTCACCGTCGTCGGGCACGCCGAACCGATCACCGACGTCGACGAACTGGTCGAGTTGTCAGGAACATTTCTGCAGCCGTGGGTCGACGGTCGCCGGGACCACTTCGTGCGGATCCGCACCGAGAAAATGACCGGCCGCAGGTTTCGCGAACGCGGCCTCCCGCAGTACCGGAGCACCGACCATGATGCCGTCACGTCTTGAGGCCGAAAGGGCTTCCACGCCCACGACGATCGACATCGAAGTCGTCGTCAACGCGGTCGAGTTGGCGTGCCGGGCCCCGTCGTTGCACAACAGCCAACCGTGGCGATGGGTGATCGGCAAGACCACGATCGAGCTTCATGCCGACCGCTCCCGGGTGATCCGCTCAACCGACAACTCGGGGCGTGAAGCCCTGATCGCCTGCGGTGCAGCGCTCGACCACTTCCGCGTCGCGATGGCCGCCGCCGGCTGGGACACCTCGGTCGAGACGTTCCCCGACCCCGACAGGCCCGAGCATCTCGCGTCGGTGCGCGTCTGCGCCCCGGCACCCGTCACACCGAGCGCACGCGAGCGCGCCGACGCCATCCTGACCCGCCGCACCGACCGTCTGCCGTTCCGGGCGCCCGATGACAGCCTCGACGTCGTGCTGTCGAATCGACCCGAGGGAACCTTCGTCGACACACTGCAGGCCGCAACGCATGCCGAGCTGGCCGAGGCTTCCCGGCTCACCGAGTCGCTGCGTTCGCACGACGATCGCTACCACGGTGAATTGCAGTGGTGGACCACGCCTTTCCGGCTGTCCGAAGGCATTCCGCCCAGCGCGCTGGTGTCGGAGTCCGAACGGCGGCGCGTCGGCGTCAACCGAAGCTTCCGGCCCAGCGGCCACCTCGACCGCCGCAGCGGAACCGCGCTCGACGAGGCCGACGTCGTGGTGTTGTCGACACCGGCGGACACCCGCGAGGACGCGTTCATCAGCGGTCAGGCGCTGTCGCGGGTGTTGCTCGACCTCACGGCCGCCGGGTTGGCAACCTGCACGATGACCCATCTGACCGAGGTGGAGGCCGGGCGCGACGCCATCCGCCGGCTGACAGGACGCGACGCGGTCCCCCAGGCCTTGATTCGAGTGGGTAAAGTGCCGACGATCGAAAACACGCCGGCACCGACGCCGAGACGGGCGGTGCGGGAAGTGCTGGAGATTCGCCGTTGAGGCGCTGATCGGAAGGGCTCACATGGTCACGGTCTTCCTGGTCGACGACCATGAAGTCGTCCGACGCGGACTGGTCGACCTGCTCGGATCAGACCCAGAACTCGAGGTGGTCGGCGAGGCCGGATCGGTCGCCGAGGCGATGGTCAGGATCCCCGCGGTCCGGCCCGATGTCGCCGTCCTCGACGTGCGGCTCCCCGACGGCAACGGAATCGAACTGTGCCGCGACCTGTTGTCCGATCTGCCCGACCTGCGCTGCCTGATGTTGACCTCGTACACCTCCGACGAGGCCATGCTCGATGCGATCCTGGCAGGCGCCAGCGGGTTCGTCATCAAGGACATCAAGGGCATGGAGCTGGCGCAGGCGATCAAGGATGTCGGCGCCGGCAGATCGCTTCTCGACAACCGCGCCGCGGCGGCGCTGATGGCCAAGTTGCGCGGCTCGGCCGACCGCAAGGATCCCCTCTCCGGGTTGACCGACCAGGAGCGCACGCTGCTCGGGTTGCTCGGCGAAGGCCTGACCAACAGGCAGATCGCGGCACGGATGTTCCTGGCGGAGAAGACCGTCAAGAACTATGTGTCACGGTTGCTCGCCAAACTCGGCATGGAGCGCCGGACGCAGGCCGCGGTGTTCGTGTCCAAGCTGGACCGTCGGCAGGACTAGTCCAACCACTGAACCACATCGGCCAGCGCGCGCCGCGGCGTGGACGGCAGCGGGTCGGCGTTCACCGGCGCCCAACCCACGCGCAACAGCATCTGGGGGTAGCCGTAATCGCCGAAAACGTCTTCCCGCACGGCTTCCCGCGTCTCGGCGATCTCCAGCGGTTCGGTCACCGGGCAGCTCGCCAGGCCCAGTGCCGTCGCCGTGAGCAGGACGAGGCTGCATGCCTCACCCGCGCGCAGCCGCGCCAGCGGGGTGTCTTCCTTGGTTCCCAGCGCCAGCACCGTCGCCGAGTCGTCCTCGGGTGAGGCGTCGGGCGGCTGGGCCAGGGCGGGGCCGGCGAAGTGCCTGGCAGGTATCGCTGCGTGGGGATCCGACACCGGGGTGTTCCTGGCGGGCACACCGGCCACCGACGCGTGCCGTCCGCTCCATGCGGTCAGCTCGCGCAAATACGCGTCGTCGGCGGCGTGCTCCTGGACCGCTTGCGCCACAACATGTTGCAACTTTGGCAGTTGTGCAACTTGCCGCAGCATGACGCCGTAACGCGCCGCCCTCGCACCCATCAAGGCGATGTCGGCCTCCGGGACGGACCAGGAGTTGTAGAGGCGACGGTCGGTGCGGCGCCGCGGGATCGCCGCGGCCAGAACGATGTCGAGTTCGCCTGCGGCTTGCCGGCTCAGCTCGATGGCGGCCAGGTGTTGCGGTTCTGCCGGGTTGGGGAACCGGTGAACCCTGGCGTGCCAACCGAGCGCCGCCAGCGCGACGACGGCGTGGTGCAGGGCGATCCCGCAACTGAGGTGCAGGTCACGGCTGTCTGGATCGGCACTGGGTAGCCGACGGTCCAGATCGGCGTACAGGTGCAGGCTTTCGTCGCCCACCCGCCACTGCCACGGCTGCGAGTTGTGAATGGAGGGCGCCCTGGTGGCCAGCGACAACGCGGTTCGCACGGTGTCCCGGTCGGGGAAGTGAACGTTCATGGCGGTCCTGCTCTCCTGTGTCAGTGTTCCTGACTCCACAGTGGCCGGGATGCAGGGCCCTCGGCTAGTGACGAAGGTCCCCGATGCGGGGGGACGAGGTCGACAGTCAGCCGGCGATCGACAGCGCGATGCCGTCGAGGATGTCGTGCTCGCTGACCGTCAGCTCCTCGATACCCGCCCGTTGTTGCAGTGCGGCAGCCAGCTCCTCGACGATGATCGCCCCACCGCCGATGACGTCGACGCGGCCCTCATGCATCGGCCCCAGCTGCGCGCGTTGGGCTCGCGGCATCGCGATGAGCCCCTCGCACACGTTCAGCAGTTCGCCGAACCGAACACGGGACAGGTGAATCGCATCCGAGTCGTAGACGGGCATCTTCTGCGCCAGCGCCGACAGCGTCGTCATGGTGCCGGCCACTCCGACCCAGGTACGGGCCTGTTCGACGGGCACCGCCCGGAACGCCTCGTGCAGCCCTTCGCGCACCACATCACGCGCCGCGGCGATCTCCTCTGCGGTTGGCGGGTCCGAGTGCAGGCAGCGCTCGGTGAGCCGGACGCATCCGATGTCGGCCGAATAGCCTGCGGTCATCTCGTCGCTACCGAGCACCACTTCGGTCGACCCGCCGCCCAAGTCGACGACCACGAACGGCGCTGCCGCCGAGTCCAGTTCGCCAACCGCACCGTTGAACGAGAGCGCGGCCTCCTCGGCGCCGGTGATCACCTCGGCTACCGCACCGGGCACAACGGCGCCCAGCACCGCGGCCGTCATCGCGAAGAAGACGTCGCGGTTCGCGGCATCCCTGGTCGCCGAGGTCGCCACCATCCGGACGTCGTCGACGCCGTGGTGGCGCATCAGCTCGGCGTAATCGGCCAACGCCGACTCCGTGCGCGACAGTGCCTCCGGCGCGAATTGCCCTGTGGCATCGACACCTTGACCCAATCGGACGATGCGCATCTCGCGGTGCACGTCGGCCAGCTTGCCGTCGACCTGGTCGGCGATCAGCAGGCGGATGGAGTTGGTACCGCAGTCAATCGCGCCGACCCTACTCATGGGCCCACCTTTCCGGATCGATGATGCCTTCGATCGCGGGATCGTCGGCCAGCGCCGCCAGCGCTTCGTCGCCGAACGGATTGACGCCCGGACCCTTCGCCAGCGAATGGGCGATCAGCACGTGCAGGCACTTGACCCGGTCCGGCATGCCTCCTCCGGAGAACGTCGTCCCGAGAGGTTCGATCGCGTCGCGCTCGGCGAGATAGGACTCGTGCGCCTTGCGGTACGCCCGCGCCAGCTCGGCGTCGCCTTGCAGCCGCTCGGTCATCTCCCGCATCATGCCCGACGATTCCAGCCTGCTCGCGGCGGCGGTCAACACCGGGTGGGTGAGGTAGTACAACGTCGGAAACGGCGTGCCGTCAGGCAGTTTCGGCGCGGTCTTGACGACGCCGGGCTCACCGTTGGGACACCGGTAGGCAATCTGAAGGACGCCGCGCGGCGCGCGTCCGAGCTGGCGCTCGACGGCGTCGAGGTCTGCGGGGTCAACCACCGGGAGCGGGCGGGGGCGGAGGCGGCGGTTGGGGCGCACCGGGTGCGGTCGGTGGTGGACCGGGTGTGATCCCATGTGGCTCATCGGCGATCGTGTGCCACAGCGCGGTGTACCACGGCTGACCGCGGTCGACGGCTTCTGGTTCCTGATCGGGTGTGCCGGGCACCACCGCACCGGGAGGCAGCTGCACCTGATACGGAATCTCGCCGGGCATCACGAAACCGAGCCGTTCGCGGGCCTGCGCGGCGATGAACACCGGGTCGGCCAGCTTCACCTTCTGCTGTTCGAGCTCGGCGATCTGGGTCCGCAGTTGCTGTTCGGTCGCTTTGAGTTGCTTCATCTCCGTGCGCTGTGCGAAATAAGTGCGGACCGGCCCGGCGATCGTCAGCGTCAGCACGCACACCACCACCGCGAGGATGGCCGCGCGCCGCGCCGCGGACCCGAACCGCTGCTCGGACTGCTGCTCGGCCGATTCCGCGATGGCGCGGCGGATGACGACACCGGTTTCCTGGGATTTGGCCGGGGCATCGGCCGCTGCCTCGGTCGCGGGCCGCGAGTCGGTGGTACGCGGCTCGCGACGTGCGGCGACCCGCGGACGGCCCCTGCCCGCACCGCCTGCCTTGCCCGACTTCCCGGGTCGGGAGGTCGGTGACCGGCGCTTGGGGTCGGGCCGTTTCGCTTCGGGCACAGGCCGTTACCGGACTATCTGGCTTCCATCGCGAACCGCGGGAAGGCGAGGTCGCCGGCGTAGCGGGCGGCGTCGCCGAGGTTCTCCTCGATGCGCAGCAGCTGGTTGTACTTGGCGACGCGCTCACTGCGGGCCGGGGCGCCGGTCTTGATCTGACCGCTGCCCACCGCAACCGAGAGGTCCGCGATCGTGGTGTCCTCGGTCTCGCCGCTGCGGTGGCTCATCATCGTGCGGTAGCCGCTGTTGTGGGCCAGCGCCACCGCATCGAGCGTCTCGGTGAGCGTGCCGATCTGGTTCACCTTCACCAAAAGTGCGTTGGCGGCGCCCTTTTGAATACCGTCCTCGAGTCGCTCCGGGTTGGTGACGAACAGGTCGTCGCCGACCAGCTGCACGCGATCCCCGATGGCCGACGTCAGCGCGACCCAGCCGTCCCAGTCGTCTTCGGACAGCGGGTCCTCGATCGACACCAGCGGATACGTGTCGAGCAGACCCGCGTAGAAGGTGCCCATCTGTTCGGCGGTGCGCACCTCATTCTCGAACTTGTAGCCCTGTCCGTCGGAGTAGAACTCGGTCGCGGCGACGTCGAGTGCGAGCGCCACATCCGAGCCGGCCTTGAACCCGGCTGACTCGATGGCCGACAGGATCAGGTCGAGCGCGGCCGTGGTGCCGGCCACGTCGGGAGCGAACCCGCCTTCGTCGCCGAGACCGGTCGCCAGGCCCTGCGCCTTGAGCACCGACTTGAGCGAGTGGTACACCTCGGTGCCCCAGCGCAGCGCCTCCTTGAACGACGCCGCGCCGATCGGGGCCACCATGAACTCCTGCACGTCGACGCCGGTGTCGGCGTGTGCGCCGCCGTTGAGGATGTTCATCATCGGCACCGGGAGGATGTGGGCATTGGGGCCGCCGAGGTAGCGGAACAGGTCGAGATCGGCCGCCTGAGCCGCGGCCTTGGCCACGGCCAGCGAGGCGCCCAGGATCGCGTTGGCCCCGAGGCGTGATTTGTCGGGTGTGCCGTCGAGGTCGAGCAGCGCCTGGTCGACGAGGCGCTGGTCGTCGGCCTGCAGCCCGATGATGGCCGGCGCGATCTCGTCGAGGACGGCCTCGACCGCCTTCTCGACGCCCTTCCCGCCGTACCGTGAGCCGCCGTCGCGGAGTTCGACAGCTTCGTGCTCGCCCGTCGAGGCGCCCGACGGCACGGCGGCGCGGGCGAACGACCCGTCGCCCAGCAGAACCTCAACCTCGACCGTCGGGTTTCCCCGGGAGTCGAGGATCTCTCGGGCTCCGACCTGATCGATAGTGGGCACTGGCGTCTCCTTGGTGTCCTCGGTGTGGGGGCGAGAGTTTTCGCGTCAACCGACGAGCCTAGAGCCTTCCTGTTCGGCAGGCGTGTCTAGAGGGGGTGCCCGTTGGCGTAAGCGGTCGCCCAGTCCCGCACGGTCCGCGCGTACTGGTCGGAATGGTTGTAGGCACGCAGCGCGTTCATCCATCCGCGCGGGGTGGCCAGGTCCTTGCCGGTCCAGCACAGGTAGCCCGCTGCCGACAGCGCCGCATCGTCCATGTTGTCGGCGTTGATCTGGCCGTCGTTGTTGGCGTCGACGCCGTAGTGGCCCCACGTCTCGGGGATGAACTGCATCGGGCCCATCGCGCGGGCATGCTTCGAGTCGCCGTCATGGCTGATCGCGGAGTCGTCGAAGATCTCGAGGTTGCCGTTGGTCCCGTCGAGCCACACCCCCCGAATGGGTGGTTCGACGTCGCCGTTAGCGCCGATCGCCGCGCCGCGGTACGTGCCATGGTGGCTTTCCACCTGCCCGATCCCGGCCAGCGTCGTCCAGGCCAACTTGCAGTCCGGGTTCTCCACCTCGGCCACCCGGGCCGCATAGGCGTACGCCTCGAGCGCGGCGACCGGTATGCCCAGCTTGGGGGCGCGTTCGGCGGCCCATTCGTGAAGCTGATCGGCCGGGCGGCCCTTGGCGTAGGTGTCGATCTGAGGCACCGGGTCGCCCGGCGGCGGCGGTACGCCCTCAGGGATGGGCGTCCCGAGCTGCCACGAGCAGCTAGAAGCCAAGAGCAGCGCCGTCGCTCCTAGAACGGCGACAGCACGCAGCCAACGCACCGGCGACACCAAACTCCCTCAACCAACTTCGGTCGCTGCCCATGGTCCCACGTGTTCGGGACGTCGCGGCTCAGCGTCGGGAGCGATTCGGGTGCACAAATTCTTCACGGGGTCAGGACGCCGAATCGGCAACTTCAGCCTCAGCAGCCTCATCGGCCACCTCTGCTTCTTTGGTTTCATCGGCGTCGTCATTGGTCTCATCTGGTTCAATCGCGTCGTCCTCGCCGTCTGTTTCGTCCGCGCGATCGGACGGCCAGTGCGCGCGCCACTCGTCTTCGGTCACGACGCCGAGTGGGCTGGCGTCGAGCTCCTCTGGCACATCGTCACCTCGACGGTCGACGGCGATCGCCCGCTCCGCGCGTCGCACCGTATCCATGAACTCCAAAACAGCTGAACGCAAGGTGTTTTCGGCATCGCTACCCACCGCTACCGTCACCGACGTGACCGCATGGGGGATCAGGTCCGCAGGCAGCCCAGCGGCACTCACCCGCTCGATCACCTTCTGCGCCAACGCCAAAGCGGGCTGAGCCGTCGGCACGTCGTCCATCGTGGAATGCGCCCGCTTCGCCTTCTTCTCCAGCGCCTTGCGCTCCTCCCACTGGGCGAGCTGGTCGTCCAGCGAGATCGGCTCCCCGGCCAGCACCGCGGGTACGCGGTTGCCCAGCTTGCGTACCAGCGCGTCGGCGACGTCGTCGATGCCGAACGAATTCTGTGGTGCGTCTTCGGCGATGCGGGCGTGAAAAAGGACCTGTAGCAACACGTCTCCGAGTTCGTCGCGCAGCGCGTGAGCGTCGCCGCTGTGCACGGCGTCGAACACCTCGTAGGTTTCCTCGAGCAGGTAGCGGCGCAGCGAGTCGTGCGTCTGCTCGCTCTCCCAGGGCCCGGAGGTGCGCAGTTTGTCCATCATCGCGACGGCGTCGACCAAACGTTCACCCGGCGCGGCCTCGGGCGCCGAGATCACCCTGTCTCCGGCCGCCAACCGGGCCTTGACCGCGGGGTGCTCGGGATCCGAGGACAGCAGCACCGGCGCGTCCTCGCCGTCGTATGCCGGCCGCGCCGAGGGCAACGACCAGGGCACCTTGATCGGCATCTCCTCGGTGTACTGGACGTCGCCGGCCAGCAGGGCGATCGCGTCGATCGGGATCAGGGACGGGCGTCGGGGGTCGACCAAAACGACGGTCATCGGGTTACACCCCCTCACGCGTTTTGTCCGAATCGCTGACCTCGGTTATACCAACACCTCGTCCGCCCCCGAAGCGCGCAGAACCTGGCTCCCCGCTTTCGTGCGCCCCGACCGGCGATGGCCGCCCTGCCTGGCGGCAGGACGGCCATCGTGTCCCTATCTGGTTGCTCAGGACACCGGCTCGAACGGCTCGTCCGGGAGGACCCAGTGGCCCGGCTTCTCATCGAAGAACGGATTGACGACCCCATTCACATCCGGAAGCTTCTTCAGCTGCCCGGGCGGAATTCCGTAGAACGGGTTAGGAACCCCGTTGATGAACGGCGAGTTCTTCAGCTGCCCCGGCGGGATGTGCCCGTGCGGGAGCTTGAAGTAGTTGTCCACCTCAGGGAACTGCACCTCGGGCAGCTCCACATCGGGAGCGTTCACGCTCGGAACATCCACATCGGGCAGGTTCACCCGCGGAACATTCACATCGGGAACGTTCACACCCGGCACGTTCACATCGGGAACGTTCACACCCGGCACGTTCACATCAGGAACGTTCACAGCCGGCACGTCGACATCCGGCGCGTTGACAGCCGGAATGTTCACATCGGGAACGTTCACGCTCGGAACGGGCACCGGAGGCGGTTGCGGGATGTTGATGTGCGGTTGCGCCTGTGCCAGACCTGCGCCCAGGCCAAGCGCGCCGAGTCCGAGTGCACCGGTCATCGTGGTGGTCACTGCCAGTTTCTTGAAGTCCATCGAAAACTCCTTCGCCTTGCGTCATCGCGACACGCACCGATTGCTCGGTGGCATCGTGTGATGTTCGGTTTAGGAAATTGCTTAACCACCTGTTTCAGGTGATCGACGCCCTCGGTTTGGACGACTTCCCTCGGTTTAGAAGGCAAGCAACACCTTGACCCCCCGACGGGTATGTCGGACCGGCATGACGGTGCGTTAACAGCGCTTCTGGATTCGGGCCGGGCGCGGCACTCTTGAAAGCCCACCTGACCAGGCGATCAACCAGACGAAATCGGGCTCGAAATTATGTCGACGCTGCCCTGTGGTTTCCCATCCAACGCCAAGATCAGGTCGGCGACCATCTGCACCAACTCGAGGTCGCGGATGCGCGGTGCGCCGATGCCGTTGCCGGCACGCGGGATAGGCACCTGCACCGTCGACGTGGTCGCCCGGTAACCGGCGCTCGGGTACATCCGCTTGAGCCGGAGTTGTTGCGAATCCATCAGCTGCAGCGGGGAGAGCCGAACCGTCGACTCCGACACCGAGCTGACTTCGGTGACGCCGTAGGCCTTCAACAGCAACCGCAGACGCGCGACGGCCACGAGGCGCCGCGCGGGTTCGGGTAGCGGACCGTAGCGGTCGACGAGTTCTTCGACGACGGCGTCCACCGCCTCCTGATCCGCGGCCGCCGCCAGCCTGCGATAGCCCTCCAACCGGAGCCGGTCGCTGCCGATGTAGTCCGGTGGCAGGTGCGCGTCGACGGGCAGATCGATTCGTACGTCCTTCGGTTCTTCCGGTGCGGCAACGGTTTCACCGTCCGCGGCGGCACGATAGGCCTCGACAGCTTCGCCCACCAGACGCACATAGAGGTCGAAGCCGACACCGGCGACGTGTCCGGACTGTTCGGCGCCGAGCACGTTGCCCGCGCCGCGAATCTCCAGGTCCTTCATGGCCACTGCCATGCCCGCGCCGAGCTCGTTGTTCTGCGCGATGGTGGCCAGCCGGTCGTAAGCGGTCTCGGTGAGCGGAACCTCCGGCGGATACAGGAAATACGCGTACCCGCGTTCACGGCTACGACCGACCCGGCCCCTGAGCTGATGCAACTGGGACAGACCGAAGGTGTCGGCGCGTTCGACGATCAACGTATTGGCGTTGGAGATGTCCAGGCCTGTCTCGACGATCGTCGTGCAGACCAGAATGTCGTATTCGCGATTCCAGAAACCTTCGACTGTGCGCTCGAGCTGTTCCTCGGGCATCTGGCCGTGCGCGACGACCACGCGCGCCTCGGGCACCAGTGCCGAAACACGCGCGGCCGCTTGGTCGATGGTCCTGACCCGGTTGTGGATGTAGAACGCCTGCCCGTCGCGCAGCAGTTCGCGGCGCAGCGCGGCGGCGATCTGTTTGTCGTCGTGGGGCCCGACGTAGGTCAGCACCGGATAACGCTCCTCGGGCGGAGTGAGGATCGTCGACATCTCCCGGATACCTGCCAGGCTCATCTCCAGCGTGCGCGGGATGGGGGTGGCACTCATGGTCAGCACGTCGACGTGGGTCCGCAACGACTTGATGTGCTCTTTGTGCTCGACGCCGAAACGCTGTTCCTCGTCGACCACGATCAGGCCGAGATCCTTCCACGTCACGCCCGTCTGCAGCAGGCGGTGTGTACCGATCACGATATCGACGCTGCCGTCCTTCATGCCCTCGAGCACCGCGCGCGATTCGGCCGGGTCGGTGAACCGCGACAAGCCCTTGACGGTGACCGGGAACCCCGCCATCCGCTCGGAGAAGGTCTGCAGGTGCTGGTCGGCCAGCAGCGTCGTCGGCACCAGCACCGCGACCTGCTTACCGTCCTGCACCGCCTTGAACGCCGCCCGCACCGCGATCTCGGTCTTGCCGTAGCCGACGTCGCCGCAGATCACCCGGTCCATCGGGATCGGCTTTTCCATGTCGGCCTTGACCTCGGTGATCGCGGTCAGCTGATCGACGGTCTCGGTGAAGCCGAACGCGTCCTCCATCTCGGCCTGCCACGGGCTGTCAGGGGCGAACGCGTGGCCGGGCGAGGCCTGTCGCTTGGCGTACAAAGACACCAGTTCGGCGGCGATCTCGCGAACTGCGCGGCGTGCCTTGGTCTTTGTGTTGGTCCAGTCACTGCCGCCCAGCCGCGACAGCGTCGGCGACTCCCCGCCGACGTAGCGGGACAACTGATCAAGCGAGTCCATCGGCACGTAGAGCTTGTCGGTGCCGCCACCCCGTTTCGAGGAGGCGTATTCGAGCACCAGGTACTCGCGACGGGCGCCGCCGACGACACGCTCGGTCATCTCGACGAACCGGCCGATGCCATGTTGGTCGTGCACCACCAGGTCGCCTGCGGTCAGCGCCAGCGGGTCAACCACGTTGCGCCGCTTGGCCGCAAGCCTCTTGCCTTCGGCGGCGGTCGCGCGGTTGCCGGTGAGGTCGCTCTCGGTGATCACCACCAGCTTCGCGCCCGGCATCACGACACCGTCGTGCAGTGGGCCCTTGAGCACGCCGACGACGCCGTCCTTGAGCGAGCCACCGGGCTCCAAAAGTCCTGCCGGAACATCGGATTCGGCAAGCTGCTCGACAACGCGCTGCGCGGTGCCCGCGCCGGCCGTGACGACCGCGGCGCAACCGCCGGTCGCAACGTGGGCGCGCAGCATGGCGAAGATCTCGCCGATACTTGCTTGCGAACCGCGCGCCGACGGGGCGGGCCGGATATCCACCTCGAATCCGGCTTCGTCGGACAGCTGGCTCAACGTCCACCACGGATGTCCGCCCTCGCGGGCGGCGGCGCGCGCATCGTCGAGTTCGACGAAACCCGACGCACCCAAAGCCTCGAGGTCGATCGGGGTGTCACCGCCCACCGCCGCCGTCGACCAGGACGCCTCCAGGAACTCGCCGCCCGTCTTGATCAGATCGGCGGCCCGGGTGCGGACCTTCTCCGGATCGCAGATCAGCAGCGGCATGCCGTCGGGCAGCAGATCCGACAACGTCGACAGCGCGTCGGGACGCAACAGCGGGAGCAGGGCTTCCATCCCGTCGACCGGGATGCCCTCGGACAGCTTGGCCAGCAGGTCGGGCACGGTGCCGGGCAGCGTGTTCTCGTGAACGGGGTGCTCGCGGGCCAGTTCGACGGCGCGCTCTCGGACGTCGTCGGTCAGCAGCACCTCACGGCACGGAACGGCGATGACGGTTTCGATGTCGACCTCGGGGATCGACCGCTGGTCGGCGACCGCGAACATCCGCATCTCGGACACCTCGTCGCCCCAGAACTCGATGCGAACCGGATGCTCGTAGGTCGGCGGGAACAGGTCGAGAATGCCGCCGCGCACCGCGAACTCGCCGCGCTTGCCGACCATGTCGACGCGGGTGTAGGCGAGTTCGACCAACCGGGCGATCAGACCGTCGAACTCCGCCTCGACGCCCACGCTCAAGGTCACCGGTTCCACGTCGGCCACGTCGGGCACCATCGGCTGCAGCAGCGAGCGCACGGTGGTGACCACCACTTGCAGCGGCGGGCCTAGACGCGCGTCGTCGGGATGGGTCAGCCTGCGCAGCAACATGAGCCGAGCGCCCACGGTGTCGACTCCCGGGGACAGCCGCTCGTGCGGCAGCGTCTCCCACGAGGGCAACATCGCGACGGTTTCACCGAACACGCCACGCAGTTCGGCGGTCAGATCGTCGGCCTCGCGCCCGGTGGCGGTCACGACGACCAGCGCAGAGGCGTGCGCGATCGCGGACGCGACGAAAGCGCGGGCGGCGGCCGGGCCGACGATGGCGAGATCGGCGGGCTTGTCGGCGGCGCGGCGCGAGATCTCGGCGAGGGAGGGATCTCGTAGGGCCAGTTCGACGAGCCCGGCGATCGGGGTTGGGACGGACAGGGTCCCCGATGCGGTCATGATGCTTCCATCGTAGGCACGCGCCGAAAGGCTTGCCGCGACGAGGGTTTGCGCGGATCCGCTGACGAGATCTACGTCACTCGTCGAGCAACGGCGGATCGTTCTCCAGATGCATCAGCCCGTTCCAGCACAGGTTGACCAGATGCGCTGCGACGACCTCTTTCTTGGGCTCGCGTACGTCGAGCCACCACTGCGCGGTCATCGACACCGAGCCGACCAACGCCTGGGCGTAGAGCGGCGCCATCTCCGGGTCCAGTCCGCGGCGGGAGAAGTCGCCGGCCAGGATCGAGGACACCTGGTTGACGGCCTCGTTGAGCAGCGTCGAATAGGTGCTGCCTGAGGTGATCGACGCCGGGGAGTCACGGATCAGGATGCGGAAGCCGTCGGTGCGTTCGTCGACGTAGGTCAGCAGGGCGAGCGCGACGCGTTCGATGCGCAGCCGCGAGCGGTTGTTGGTCATCCGGGTCAGCGAGGAGGTGATCCCGTCGAGCAACGCCGACATCTCGCGGTCGACGACCACCGCGTAGAGGCCCTCTTTGCCGCCGAAGTGCTCGTAGACGACGGGCTTGGAGACGTTCGCGCGCTGGGCGATCTCCTCGATCGAGGTGCCCTCGTAGCCGCGCTCGGCGAAGAGCTTGCGCGCGACCTCGATGAGCTGGTGGCGCCGCTCGGCGCCCGTCATCCGCGCCCGCGGTGCCCTGACCTCCTTGTCGAGTGCTGCCACGGTCACCAGGGTAGATGCAGATGTAGTGGTCGGGCGGCGATCAGACGGCGAGGCGCCTGCCGTCGGGAACAAACGAAGAGGGGTCCGGCGATTGGACTAGCATCACGAGTTGTCCGATCCGTCGTGGTGTAATCGGCAGCACCTCTGATTTTGGTTCAGATAGTTCAGGTTCGAGTCCTGGCGACGGAGCAATTTGGCCGCGATTGTGCGCTCACATGCGGCGTGACCGGCGTGTCGCGCATGAAACCGCACATCCGATAGGCAGGAGACCGGATGACGGCAGCCCCTGAAACCGCGGTGGTCGTGCTCGCGGCCGGCGCCGGAACCCGGATGCGATCCGACACCCCGAAGGTGCTGCACACGCTGGCGGGTCGCAGCATGCTCGCCCACGCCCTGCACGCGGTGGCCAAGGCGGCGCCGCGGCACCTGGTCGTCGTGGTCGGCAAGGACCGGGAAAGGGTGACGCCCGAGGTCGAGCGGCTGGCCGCCGAGCTCGGCCGCCCGATCGACACCGCGACCCAAGAGCAGCAGCTCGGCACCGGACACGCCGTGCAGTGCGGTCTGGCGGCACTGGCGGCCGACTTCGCGGGCACGGTGGTGGTGACCTCGGGTGACGTGCCGTTACTCGACGCCGACACGCTGGCCGACCTGATCGACACGCAAAGCAGGCGGCCGACGGCGGTGACCGTGTTGACCACCACGCTGCCCGACCCGACGGGTTACGGCCGCATCCTGCGCACCCAGGACGGCGAAGTGATGGGCATCGTCGAACAGGCCGACGCCACCCCCGAACAGCGGGCCATCACCGAGGTCAACGCCGGGGTGTACGCGTTCGACGCCGCCGCGCTGCGGTCGGCGCTGGGCCGCTTGAGCTCGGACAACGCCCAGCAGGAGCAATACCTGACCGACGTCGTCTCGATCGTGCGGTCCGACGGTCTGGTCGTGCGGGCCAAGCACGTCGACGACTCGATGCTGGTGGCGGGGGTCAACGACCGCGTGCAGCTGGCCGAACTCGGCGCGGAGCTGAACCGGCGCATCGTCGCCACGCACCAGCGGGCCGGGGTCACGGTGGTCGATCCCGCCACGACGTGGATCGACGTCGACGTGTCCATCGGCCGCGACACCGTGGTCAAGCCGGGCACCCAGCTGCTCGGCGACACCCGCATCGGCGGGCGGTGTGAGGTCGGGCCCGACACCACGTTGGCCGACGTCACTGTGGGTGACGGCGCGACGGTGTGCCGCACGCACGCCAGCTCGTCGGTGGTCGGGGACGGCGCGACGGTCGGACCGTTCACCTACCTGCGGCCGGGCACCGTGCTGGGCGCCGACGGCAAGCTCGGCGCGTTCGTCGAGACCAAGAACTCGACGATCGGCACCGGCACCAAGGTGCCGCATCTGACGTACGTCGGCGACGCCGACATCGGCGAGCACAGCAATATCGGCGCGTCGAGCGTCTTCGTCAACTACGACGGCGAGACCAAGAGCCGCACCACGATCGGCTCGCACGTTCGCACCGGGTCGGACACGATGTTCGTCGCCCCGGTCACCGTCGGCGACGGCGCCTACACCGGAGCGGGGACCGTCGTGCGCGACGACGTGCCGCCGGGAGCGCTCGCCGTGTCCGCGGGGCCGCAGCGCAACATCGAGGGCTGGGTGACGCGCAAGCGACCGGGGTCGGCGGCGGCGCGGGCCGCGGAGCAGGCATCCGCCGAGGAGGGCGGGCAGGCTGCGGACGACGTCGAATCCGGGTGAGCGGCCCCGGCCGTTCACGATCTGGCCACCCGGGCACGGCCGGCGCGTCAAGCTACGTAGGATTAGCCGGTATCGATCCCCGACCTTGAGGGCGCAGTGTGGGCACCGAGTGGACCGACAATCGCAAAAACTTGATGCTGTTCTCGGGTCGGGCGCACCCCGAACTCGCTGAACAGGTCGCCAAGGAACTCGACGTACCCGTGACGGCGCAGACCGCGCGGGACTTCGCCAACGGCGAGATCTTCGTCCGGTTCGACGAATCCGTTCGCGGTTGCGACGCCTTCGTGCTGCAGAGCCATCCGGCGCCACTGAACCAGCACCTGATGGAACAGCTGATCATGATCGACGCGCTCAAGCGCGGCAGCGCCAAGCGGATCACCGCGATCCTTCCGTTCTATCCGTATGCACGGCAGGACAAGAAGCACCGCGGGCGCGAACCGATCTCGGCGCGGTTGGTCGCCGACCTGCTCAAGACCGCGGGTGCCGACCGGATCGTCACCGTCGATCTGCACACTGACCAGATCCAGGGCTTCTTCGACGGACCGGTCGACCACATGCGGGCGCAGAAGCTGCTCACCGGGTACATCGCCGAGCATTACTCCCACCACGACATGGTGGTCGTCTCCCCCGACTCCGGCCGGGTTCGCGTCGCCGAGAAGTGGGCGGACTCCCTCGGAGGCGTCCCGCTGGCGTTCATCCACAAGACGCGCGACCCACTCAAACCCAACGAGGTGGTGTCCAACCGCGTCGTCGGCGACGTGCGGGGCAAGACCTGTGTGTTGACCGACGACATGATCGACACCGGCGGCACCATCGCCGGCGCGGTCAAGCTGCTCAAGGCCGACGGCGCCGGCGACGTGATTATCGCGGCGACACACGGCGTGCTGTCGGATCCGGCCCGCGAGCGGCTGGCCGATTCGGGCGCCTGCGAGGTGATCGTCACCAACACGCTGCCCATCGGCGAGGACAAGCACTTCGCGCAGTTGACCGTGCTCTCGATCGCACCGCTGCTGGCGAACACGATCCGCGCGGTGTTCGACAACGGCTCGGTGACAAGCCTTTTCGACGGGTCGGCATAGATGTCGGCCCCAAGTCCAAACGCGACGATCTACCACAATCCCAAGTGCTCGACCTCGCGTAAGACGTTGGACTTGTTGCGCGAGAACGGGATCGAGCCTGAGATCGTGCAATACCTGAAGACGCCGCCGACCCGCGCCGAGCTGGAGAAGATGATCTCCGACGCCGGTATCGACGTGCGCACCGCCGTGCGTAAGCGTGAATCCCTCTACGACGAACTGGGTTTGGCGGATGCCTCGGACGACGAGCTCCTCGACGCGATGGCCGCCAACCCGATTTTGATCGAGCGGCCGTTCGTCGTCACGCAGAAGGGCACCCGGTTGGCCCGGCCGATCGACGCGGTGCGCGAGATTCTGTGAGCCGTCGAGGCTTTCGAGTTCTTGCCGCTGCGGTGACGGTCGTCGGTGCGATCGCCGTGTCCGGCTGCGGCACCGAACCGCCCAACTATCAGTCGGTGTGGTCGACGTCGCCGCCGCCGCCGTCGACCACCGCCAACCCCGATGACAAGCCGGTGCCCGTCGCGGCGTTCCTGGAACAGGCCGGTGTGACGGGTCAGCCGGTGTTCCCCGAGAAGCTCACCGATCTGACCGTTTCGTATCCGACGCCGGCCGGGTGGGAGCCGTACTTCAATACCAACTTCGCGCCGGGAACCAGGGTGATCGCCAAGGGCGAGACGTACCCGATCGCGATGCTGGTGGTGATGAAGTTGACCGGCGACTTCGATCCGCGCGAGGCGATCAAGCACGGCTATGTCGACGCCGAGATGTCGCAGAACTTCAAGCGCCTCAACGCGTCCATGGACGACTTCAAGGGTTTCCCGTCGGCGATGATCGAGGGCAGCTACGACCTCAACGGCACCCGGATGCACAGCTACAACCGCATCGTCATCGCGACCGGCGCACCGCCCGCCAAGCAGCGCTATCTCGTGCAGTTCACGGTGACGAGTTTTGCCCAGAAAGCCGCCGAAGAGGCCCCCGACATCGAGAAGATCATCGCCGGCTTCAACGTCGCGGTCCCCAAGCCGCCGCCGAAGTAGCCCCAGTTTTTTGCGCGAAATGGCATTCCAGCAGGAAAAGTGCGAGTAGCGGCCTGCGGGAATGCAATTTCGGGGATTGGGGTCAGGGTCGCCAGCCGCGGGACACCAGCGCGTCCCACGCCCTTCTGACCAAGTACTGCGGATGGTCTTCCTTTATCGCTCTGAGCACGATCCAGCCGAGCCGCTCGATCTGCGGTATCACTCGCAGGTCCTTGACGTACTGAGCGCGCGACGTGCGGTGCTGATCGCCGTCGTACTCGGCGACCACCCCGAAATCCTCCCAGCCCATGTCGACTGTCCGAAGTAGGTTCCCGAACTCGTCGACGATGGGGATCTGGGTGCTCGGCTTGGGAAGTCCGGCGTCGATGAACAGCAGCCGAAGCCAGGTCTCGCGGGGTGAGGCGGCACCGCCGTCGACCAGCGGTAGCAACTCCTTGAGCCGTTTGACACCCCGGGCGCCCTGATACCGCTTGGCCAGGAGCAACACGTCCTCCATCGAGAATGGCTGCGCACGCATGAGGGCGTCGAGCCGCGCGATTGCCTGTCCACGAGGCAGGTGCCGGCCGAGGTCGAAGGCGGTACGCGCGGGAGTCGCGAGGAATAGCCGTTGCCAGACGAACTCGTCGCCCGTTATGCGTTCATTGCGGGTGATGATGCCTTTCGGGGGCCGGGCGCAGTCGTAGACCAATTCGATCGCGGTGTCGTCGACCCACTCCGCGCCGTGAAGTGCTGAGGCCGCGACGCCGGTGACGATTCCGCCGCGTTTGGACCACAGCCATGCTGCGAAGGTGCGATCTTCAACCGTTAGTTGTCGCCCCCGCCGAGCATGGACATCCGGATACACCGGCCGGTACCACCGGGCCAGTTCATGTCGAGTGACGATGCCGCTGGCGACTGCTTCCGACCCGATGAATATCTCCCCCATGGCCAGATTGTGCTGACCAGCCCCGACAATGCCGCGAAATTGCATTCCAGCAGCGAAAGTGCGAGTGGAGACCTGCTGGAATGCCATTTCGCGGTACGTCACTAGGGTGGTCGGCATGAGCGACTGGACCGCCGCGGATCTGCCCTCCTTCTCCGGACGCACCGTCATCGTCACCGGCGCCAACAGCGGCATCGGCTTGATCACGGCGCGCGAACTGGCCGGAGCAGGCGCCAAGGTCATCCTGGCCGTGCGCAACACCGCTAAGGGTGACGAGGCCGCGGCGACGATCACCGGGGATGTCGAGGTCCGCAAGCTGGACCTGCAGGACCTGGCGTCCGTGCGCGCATTCGCCGACGGTATCGACGCCGTCGACGTGCTGGTCAACAACGCCGGCATCATGGCCGTCCCGTACGCGTTGACCGTCGACGGCTTCGAGAGCCAGATCGGCACCAACCATCTCGGCCACTTCGCCCTGACCAACCTGCTGCTGCCCAAGATCAGCGACCGGGTCGTGACGGTGTCGTCGATCATGCACATCTTCGGCCGGATCAACCTCAAAGACCTCAACTGGAAGGCCCGGCCGTACCTGGCGTGGCCGGCGTATGGGCAGTCCAAGCTCGCGAACCTGCTGTTCACGAAGGACCTGCAGCGTCGACTCGACGAGGTGGGCTCGCCGATCCGGGCGATCGCCGCACACCCGGGCTACTCCGCCACCAACCTGCAGGGCCAGACGGGCAACCCGATCGGGACCCGCTTCTGGCTCGCCGCCAACCGGATCTTCGCCACCGAGCCCGACTTCGGTGCCCGCCAGACCCTGTACGCGGTGGCCGAGGACCTGCCGGGCGACACATTCGTCGGACCCCGCTTCGGCAGCCGCGGTCCCACCGGGCCGACGGTCTTCCGCAGCCCGCTGGCTCGCGACGGCCGGATGGCGACGGCACTGTGGAAGCTCTCCGAGCAGCTCACCGACACCGCGTTCCCGCTCTGATTTGGGGCGCAGCACCGTTTCCGGCTACCCTGGCCGGTGATCACGGCGAGGGTGGCCGCGCCAGCGGAGGCCACCGTTATCGACGCGAACCTTGTGGTTGAGCCCCGCCGTGCTGAGCACACGACAGGAGCACCCACATCATGGCGAAGAACGCCCCCAACAACCTGACCGCAGCGGTGCGCACCGAGACCGGCAAGGGCGCATCGCGCCGCGCCCGCCGCAACGGCAAGGTGCCCGCGGTCCTCTACGGTCACGGCACCGATCCGCAGCACCTCGAACTCGACGGCCGTGACTTCGCGGCCGTGCTTCGCAACTCGGGCACCAACGCGGTGCTCACCCTCGATATCAACGGCAAGGAGCAGCTCGCGCTGACCAGGGCTCTCGACATCCACCCGATCCGCCGCACCATCACGCACGCCGATCTGCTCGTCGTGCGCCGTGGCGAGAAGGTCGTCGTCGAGATCAACGTCGTCATCGAGGGTGACGCGGTGCCCGGGACCCTGGTCACCCAGGAGACCAACACGATCGAGGTCGAAGCCGACGTTCAGTCGATTCCGGAGAACGTCGTCGTCTCGGTCGAAGGCGTCGAGGCGGGAACGCAGTTCACGGCCGGCTCACTCGAGCTGCCGTCGGGTGTCACGCTGGTGACCGACCCCGACTCGCTCGTGGTCAACGTCGTCGTCGCGCCGACGGCCGAGGAGCTCGAGGCCGAGGGCGGCGGTGAGACGCCGGAGGAGGCGGAAGCCGACGTCGCCGAGGTCGCCGACGAGGGCGAGGGCGACTCCGCCGAGGCGGCTCCCGCCGAAGAATCCGAGTAGTCCGGCATGGCCGAACCACTACTCGTGGTCGGCCTGGGCAACCCGGGACCGCAATACGCCACGACGCGGCACAACCTCGGGTTCCTCGTCGCCGACATCCTCGCCGATCGCATCGGCTCGGGATTCAAGGTGCACAAGAAGTCCGGCGCCGAGGTGGTCACCGGCCGCCTCGCCGGACGCTCGGTGGTGCTGGCCAAACCGCGTACCTACATGAACGAGTCGGGTCGGCAGGTCGGACCGCTGGCCAAGTTCTACTCGGTGCCACCGGCCGACATCGTGGTGATCCACGACGAGCTCGACATCGACTTCGGCCGGATCCGGCTGAAGTTCGGTGGCGGTGTGGCCGGGCACAACGGGCTACGGTCGGTCGCTTCGTCGTTGGGTAGCAACGACTTTCAGCGCGTCCGGATCGGTATCGGTAGGCCGCCCGGCCGCACCGACGGCGCGAAGTTCGTGTTGAGCACCTTCACCTCCGCGGAGTGGAAGGACGTCCCGACGATCTGTGAGCAGGCCGCTGACGCCACCGAGATCCTGGTGGCACACGGCGTGGAGCCGGCGCAGAACATCGTGCACGCCTGGGGCTGACGTCAGCCTCCGGTGTGGCCGGACAGCGTGGTGATCGGCGCGGCGGCACCGAGGCGGTCGGCGGTGAACTGCGCCGCCTGCGCAGTGAGCCCCGACTCGACGTAGCGGCTGTGCGCCGCGACGTCGTTTCCGTTGGAGCACACCGGATCCGCGCCGTTGCACAGGTCGATGGTCTTGGCCCCGTACGCCGGGCTCAGCGCGGTGAGCGGACCGCCGAGCAGGCGGACGGAGGGATTGCCGAACACCGCGACCGCCGCGACGCGGTCGGCGACCGTGGCGGGCATGGGCTGGGTGAAGCCGAGTGTCGGCGTGTTCGCCAGGGCGATGGCGTCGATGACGGCGGCACCCTGTGAGTACCCACCAAGCACGATCCTGGTGTCCGGGCAGGTGGTGGCGATGTTCTGGACGAACAGGCTGGCGTCGATGGCGCCCTCGGCGGCGCGCAGGAAGTCCCGTGTCGCGGGATAGTTGACCGCGTAAACGGCGACGGTCTTGTCGCCCACGAGCGGCCGCAACGTGTCGACGAATGCCTGGCCGACGCGGCCGACGCCCGCCGGCTCCCCGGTGCCGCGAGCGAACACCACTTGCACATCGGGACACTCCCCGGTGGGCGCCGCAGCGGCCGGTGCTGCCGACATCACGAGCGGAGCACCCAGTGCCGCACCCGAGATGAGTACTGCCGCAACCATGATCATCAGCCGACGCAGCGGCAGTCTCGTCTTCATGCATGGCCAAACGCCCAGTCGACGACGATGTATTCCGCACGCGGCCGGCGGCCTGCGTCATACCCCCCGGATGCCGCTGCCGACGACCTCCACGTGTTTGTGGGGAAACCGGCGTTCGGCGTGCTCTTTGGCCGCGGAGTCGGGCAGCACGTAGAGCGTTTCCTTCTTCTCCTGCAGCGGCCGCAACACCAGGTCCATGAACCCCTTGCGGTCATCGAGATACGGTTCGATGACATCCTCGCCCGCCGGGCACACCGCCAGGCAGTATGCGGCCTTGTAGTTCGCCTTGAACGACAGGCTCTGCCACATCGACGCGTTCTCCGAATCGCTCACGCGGGAGCGGAAATCGGCGCCGTCCTCGCTGTCGGCGACGGTCTGCACCCAGTCGGTGAAACCGCCCATGAACTCGCGATAGTTGTGTACCGAGCAGGCGAGGAAGTCGAAATCACCGTCTTTCTTGATCGCGCCGACCGGGCATGCCGCGACGCACAGCTTGCACTCCAGGCACGGTGAATAGTCCAGCGGCTCACCGTAACTCGAAACAGGCGCAGCGAGAAGAATGGTGCCGAGCAGGATGAAGTTCCCGAACTTCGGATGGATGACGTTGCGATGGATGCCCATCACGCCCAAGCCCGCCGCCACGGCGATGGGCTTGTGCGCGACCACCCAGATGCGGCCGGGGTACCGGTCCATCTCCATCGGGAACGACATCGACGGATTGACCGCCCGGTATCCCGCGTCCTGAAGCACCCGCGTGATGCGGTGGGCGGCCTCGTTCATGATCTCGCCACTGCGGTGGAACTCCTGGTTGGCCACACTGCGGGCCGCCGAGCGGACGTTGTCGCGGTTCATCCGCACCACGAGCGCGATGTAGCTGCGCACGCCGGGCAGGGCCGCGTCGGCGTGCTCACGCTCAGCGGCCAGGTCCGGGTTGTCGACGCTGACGAATGCGACGTCGTCGACCCCGGCGTCCAGGCATACCCGGCGGAGCCAGTCGGCATCGACGATGTCCGGGGTCGTCGCCTTTCGCGAGCGCACCTTGCGCACGGTGGGGTGGTCGTCCAGTCGGCCGGCTTTGTGCACCATGCTAAGTATAGTACACAATACTCAGATGGGTGCGCCCAGAGGCGTCACGCTCGTTTCTGGTTCAGAGGAACGAGTTCTCGGCGGTGAGCCCTCGCTCCGGGAACTCCCCCAGCGCGAACGTCTCGGCGTTGCCGAGCCCGGAACCGCCACCCACCGGATCTTCCACGCGGACCAGCAGATCCCGCAGCTGATGCAGCTTGCGCGCGTTGTCCGCGGTGTCGCAGTCGGTCACGTGGTAGCCCTCCACGCGCAGATCGCCCACCCACTGGCCGTAGACCCAGTCGTTCCAGCCGTAGTAGCCGGCCGTGCCGAGGTGAAAGCCCGTCGGTCCGGCCGCGGTGATCGTCAGCGGTCGCCGCGATCCGTCGGAGTCGATCAACGTGACGGTGCCGTGGGTCAGTCGCCGGTTCTCGTCGTTGAAGTGCAGATCCTGTTCCACCGAGACAAACCGGTGCGATGTGCCGTCGTCGTTCTGTTGCTCTGCCTGGCAACGTATTTCGAGAAAACCGTCGCCACGCTCCTCCTGATACATCACGAACAGCGAGTACGCCGATCCGTCGGGGCGCGTCAGCGTCATCGGCAGCCAGGTCATGAACATCTGCTTGATCTTGCGCCCACCACGAGGCAGGCCGGCGATGGGTTTACCGACCCCGGGTCGCAGTCCCCAAGAATGGTCGCGCACCGATATCCACTCGTCGGGCCGAATCTCGGTGCGACGACCTTCGACCTCGACCCAGCCGGACGCCACGCCGATCTGGTGGTAGCGCAACACATTATGGGAGACGCGGTAGCCATCCGGGCTGCGGTCGGGCCATGGATCCTCCAGCGCCGCATCGAAGCTGCCCTGCATGACGACGTCGAAGGAGATCGGCGCGTGTTCGGACGGCTCGAGGCTCACCTGAATCGACCGCAGCGGCTCGAGCACGCGATAGCGAATCGGCCCGACGGCGGTCGAGGAGGGATCGGCCGATAGGCGGCGCCCGCCGCGCACGGTCCACTGCTCGGTGCCGCGGCAGACCCCGGCCGCACCGTCGAACACGCCACGGTTGGTGTACTTCCCGACGCCGAGCACAACCTGCAGCGAGTTGTCCCGTGCATGCGCGAGCGTCCAGATCTTCTCCGTCCACGACGGATCCGATTGGCTGACCGTTGCGAACGTGTCGACGATCTGGTGGGTGAGCGACTCGTCTTCGGGCACCAGACCGCCGTAGTTCGTCGTCAACAATCGATGTCACCTTCCCGTGGTGGACGACGACCGGGCGAACGTCGTCATATCTGCGCCGTCGTCGTAGGCGCGCATCCAGGTCTGCGCCCACGCGGGCAGCGGCTGATCGGCCGGATCGTGGTACGGCGTCTGCGAAAGCGCCAGCCGCCACACCATTTTCGCCAGGTCGGCGGTCGGCACCGGTTGGAAGATCGTGGGTGCTCCCCCGCCCTCGCGTCGGCGGCGCAGGATGGGCAGGCGGTGTTTGAGTTCACCGGTCAGAAAGCCACCCGACAACAACTCGCGGGTGGAGACGCCGCGATCCTCGATCGGGACGACCTCGTCGAACACCGTCGCGATCGCGTCGGCGATGGCGGCGACATGGCTGAACGTCCTCTTGATGTGCTTGACGCGGGACCACGGGTGGGGGTTGACGTGATTGCACAGGATCAGCCCCGAACTGCGGTGCTCGATCTCCTCGACGAAGTGCCACATCATCAGCGAGGCGACCCGGACATCGCCCCCGCCGAACAGCGAATCTCGGTGGTCCAGAATCACTTTGAACAGCGGGGTGAACGTGGCTTCGAGGTTGGCGACGTAGGCGAGGTGGAAGGCGACCGGCTCGTTCCTCAGCAGCTCGTCGTAGGCCGCGCAGGCGTCGGCGTAGCACTGCTCGAGGTCGGGGTAGCGGTCGATCAGCGCGAGCATGTGCTTGCGATGCGCGGCGGCATGCTGGGCTTCCTGCTTGAGGAACCCCTCGGCTTCCTCCGCGACGCCGGGACTTTCGGCCAACCGGTCAGCGGCCATCCGCACCGCGCTGACGATGTAGCGCTCGAAGGGCACCGCGATGAACGTGAACGCATTGCAGAACAGTCCGAAATTCGGGTTGGCCGGCTGCCACATGAACGGCACTGAGGCGTCGAACTCCCATCCGATCTTGCGGACGACGAGGTCGGTCACCGTTGCTCTCCTCCGCACCGGACGTGGCACTGCGCATCCGGTAACTCACCCGTCAATGGGGTGCTCGGGCTTGATGTAGCGCTAGTGTGACATTTGACCCTGCAGATGTAAAGGTTGATCGTGGCCCACACCGAGGATTCCGAGCAGTCGACGCGGCGGCGCATCCTCGCGGCCACTTTCGTCGTGCTGGCTCGTGACGGTCGGCGGAAGCTGCAGCTGTCCGATGTCGCCGCCCAAGCGGGCGTCTCCCGCCCGACGCTGTACCGCCACTTCGGTTCCAAGGAGGGGTTGCTCGAGGCGTTCGGCCTCTACGAACAGGACAATTTCGATGCGGGAATCGCGAACGCGATGGCGGGCCTCGTGGACAGCGACCGCCTCGATGCGGCGTTGCGCTTCATCGTCGAGTTCCAGAGCACCTACTCCCTCGGATCGCTCGCCGATACCGAACCCGATCACGTGCTCCATCAAATGAGGCGGGTGCTGCCGATCATGCACGAGCGGATCGCACGGATCATCCCCGGCGACAACAAGGACGTCGCCGCGGCGGCCGTGGTGCGCATCGCGGTGTGCCACTACCTGCTCGGAGGAGCCAGCCCCGAGAACTTCCTCGCCGAACTGCGCCACGCCGCAGGTCTCGACGCCGCGCGCAACGGCCGTTCAGCATCGCTCAGCCCGCGTCCAGCCAGTCGCTGATCTTGGCCGCGATCAGCTCGGGCTGTTCGAGGTGCAGGAAGTGTCCGACCCCGTCGATGACTTCGTGCGACGACCCAGCGGTCGGCAGGTACTCGTCCAGTTTCCCGAGCAGCTCGGCGCCTATCGCCCCGTCGTTGCGGCCATGCAGATAGAGCGTCGGGACCGGGGGCGGCACGGCCGTCGCCGCGGTCTCGTCGGCGACTTCGGGATCGCCGAACTCCGGATTGAACGATGCGCGGTACGGCCCGACGCCGTCGGCGACGTTCTCGGCGGTGACGTGCCTGCGCAGTTCGGCGATGTCTTCAGCGCAGTCGTATCCCGGTGACCAGTCCGCCCACAGGGACTCCCAGAATCCCGGCGCGAGCACCGCCGCCTCGGCCAACCCGACCTGCTGGATGAACCAGATGTAGAACGACCGTTTGAGCTGCCGATAGGTGAACAGGCCGGTCGCCAGCACACCGATCGGCGGTACGGCGAGCGCCACGAAACGCCCGAACACCGGGGCGGGGCCCGCGACCACGCCGTAACCCGCGTGCGCACCCCAGTCGTGACCGATCAGCACCGCGCGGTCGTCGGCTCCCCTCGCGTGGGCGACCCGGCGTACGTGGCGCACGTACGTGCCCACGCTGACCGGGTGCCCGATCGGTGCGTCGTATCCGGGGAGCCACGGTGCGATGACGCGATAGCCGTGGCCGGCCAGATGCGGTCCCAGGTGGCGCCACGTGAACGGGGTGTCGGGGAAGCCGTGGACCAGGACAGCCAGTGGCCGGTCGTGGTCGGAGATGTCGCCGAAGGTGAGCGCCTGCGGTCGGGTCACTTCGCGAGCGTATTACATACGGACCATCGGATGTAACAGGGTTCTTCTTTACATCTCACCGGCAGCGTGTAAGCCTTTCTCCATGGCGGGCATCGCTCTGGTCAGACGCGACCTCGAGGCCACCCGTGCCAGGCTGCGGGACTGGTTCGACGACCGGCACACCGACGAGGTGGTCCTCTCCGAACTACGGCCGGCGAACCGGGCCGCGGGGTGGTCGAGCGAAACGCTGGTGTTCACCGTCGAAACCGGCGGACGCACCAGCGAGCACGTCATCCGGATACCGCCTGCCGGCGGCGGGATCTTTCCCGAATACGACCTCGACGCCCAGTCCGCGACGCAGCGACTCCTCCACGAACACGGTGTCGCGACGCCGTCACCGATCGTCTACGAGCCCGACGAGTCGTGGATCGGGTCGAAATTCCTTGTAATGCCACGGATCGTCGGCCACACACCGTCGGACACCAGCTATGCCACGCGCGGTTGGCTGCACGACGCCGGCATGACCGTGCAGCGCCGAGTGCACGACTCATTCCTGGAAACGATGGCGCGCCTGCATCGGGTGCCACCCGAACAGGCCCCGTGGCTGGCCCGACCCGAGGGAGTCGGCGTCAGCGCCGAACTCGAGTGGTGGCGGGAGTACGTCAGATGGGGCACTGATGACCAGGTCCCCGATGTCATCACCGAAGCTTTCGACTGGCTGACACGCCGCACACCCTCCGCCACAACCCATTTGAGCATCTGCTGGGGCGATGCGCGGTTGTCCAACGCGATCTTCGACGACTCCGGCGAACTTGTCGGCGCCCTGGACTGGGAGCAGGCCTGCGTCTGCCCCGCCGAAGCCGATGTCGCGTGGTGGCTGGCCACCCGCAAGCAGATGCTCGAGGTCAACGGCTTGGACCTCGACCCCGAACTGGAAGGCTTCGACAGCCGCGCTTCGGTTGTCGGACGCTACGAGGAGATGCTCGGAAGGCCGCTCGAAGATCTCGACTGGTACGAGATATTCGCGATGGTCCGCATGGGGTGTTGCATCCTGCGGACGCAGGTCCTGTTGCGGGCGACCGGGCAGTCGGAGCACTTCCTCACCAGGGCGCCGATCCTGCCCGCATGGACGGTGGCCGCGATTCGCGCCTAGCTGCCGGTGCGGCGGGCGTAGGCGCGTAGGGCGAACGGCGCGAAGACCGCCGTCAGCAGCAGGGACCACAGGATGGTGGCCAGCACCGGATGGTGCAGCGGCAGCTGCGCACTGTCGGGCGCGGGTCCGCCGTTGCCCCACAGTTCGCGCATCGCCTGAGCCAGCGACGACACCGGGTTCCACTCCGCGATGACCCGCAGCCAGTGAGGCATCGGCTCGGTCGGGACAAATGTGTTGGCCAGGAACGTGATCGGGAACAAGACGGTGAACATCACGCCGTTGACGGCCTCGACGGTGCGCAGCAGTGAGCCGATCAGGATGCCGAACCAGATCATTCCGAAACCGAAGACCAGGACCAGAGCGAAGGCCAGCACCGCCTCGGCGACGCTGCCGCGGATGCGCCAGCCGATCGCCAGGCCCGTCAGCGCCATCACCACCACGCCCAGCGACGAGTGGATCAGGCTGGCGATGCTGCGACCGATGAGCACCGACGATCGCGAAATGGGCAGCGAGCGGAACCGGTCGATGATGCCCTTCTCGATGTCGGCGGTGATACCGGATGCCACGACGAATGCCGAGAACACGATGGTTTGCGCCTGGATGCCCGGCAGCAGGAACTCACGGTAGTTGGTGCCTCCCGGGTTAGGTATCGACGCGCCGAAAACGAACGCGAACAGCAACACGAACATGATGGGCTGGGTGGTGACGTCGCTCAGCATCTCGGGCATGCGCTTGGTGTGGATCATGTTGCGCTTGACCATGATCCAAGACTGCTGGGCGATGTTGGTCCGTCGAATCGCGACCCGTCGCCTGGGGGCGTGTGCCGGTGGCGCCACGGTCGTCATGTCACCTCCGATGGTCATGTACCGTCCTCCTCCTCGCTGCGGTGACCGGTCAGCGAGAGGAAGACGTCGTCGAGGCTGGGTCGCGACAACCCGATGTCGTCGACGGCGATGTCGTTGTCGCGCAGCATGCCCGCGACGCGGATCATGTCATCGAGACCCTCGGCGGCCGCGGTCAATTCGCGTGCACCTGCGTTGACGAACACTTCGCTACCGTCCGCGGCGAGCAGCGCCTCGGCCGCGGAGAGGTCCTCGGCGTTCGTCACGGTGACGACCAGGCTGGCGTTGCCTGCCTGCTGTTTGAGCGCAAGCGGCGAACCCTCGGCGATGATGCGCCCCTTGTCGATCACCAGGATGTTGTCGGCCAGCTGATCGGCCTCTTCAAGGTACTGCGTGGTCAGCAGCAGCGTGGTGCCCCCGTCGACGAGACCCCTTAGCGCGTCCCATAATTCGCTGCGGCTGCGAGGGTCCAGGCCGGTGGTCGGCTCGTCGAGGAACAACACCGGCGGCGAGGCGAGCAGGCTCACCGCGAGATCGAGCCGGCGACGCATACCGCCCGAGTAGGACTTCACCACGCGATCGGCGGCGTCGGCGATCGAGAACTGTTCCAGCAGTTGATCACCCAGCTTGGTGAGGTCCTTCTTGCGGATGCCGTAGAGCCCGCCGATCATCCGGATGTTCTCGCGGCCGGTGAGCAGCTCGTCGACGGTGGCGACCTGCCCGGTCAGGCCCATGTTGCGGCGCACCTGATCGGGTTCGCGGACGACGTCGTAGCCGGCGACGCGGGCGGTGCCGCTGGTCGGTGCGGTCAACGTCGTCATCATGCGCACGGTGGTGGTCTTGCCGGCGCCGTTCGGGCCCAGCAGTCCGAGCACCGTACCGGGGGGAACGGTGAAGCTGACGCCGTCGACGGCCGGCTCGCCGTCGCCGAAGCGCTTTACAAGATCGATCGCCTCGATGGCGGGAGCGGAAGGCATGACACCGAACGTATCGCCACTCACGGACTGCTCATTACGTGGCGAGCGACCGCAAATTGCAGGCGCTACGCGGCGTGCCCGTGTGCAAACACGGCCGCTCGCGCACCTAGGGGACTAGGTGACGAGCGAGACGGAGTTGCTGCGGCGCAGCTTGCCCGACGGTGTCTTCGGGATGGTGCCGGGTCCCAGCACGACGACGTTGCGCGGACGCACGTCGACCTCGCCGACCACCTCGTGGGCGACCTGCTGCTCGATCCGGCGCACCTCGACGGGATCCTGCCAGGCGTTGGACTCCACGGCGACGGCGAACGTCTCCCGCGAGTGGCCCGCGTCGAGGCGCACCGCGACGGCGCATCCCGGCCGGACCCCCTCGACACGGCATGCGGCGCGCTCGATGTCGGTCGGGTAGATGTTGCGGCCGGCCATGATGATCACGTCCTTGACCCGGCCGCACACGACGATGTTGCCTTCGTCGGTGATGTAGCCGAGGTCGCCGGTGTCGTACCAGCCGTGCTCGTCCTGCGCCGGGATGAATCCGCCCATGGTGATGTAGCCCGGAGTCAGGGATTCACCGCGAAGCTCGATCACACCGACGCCGCGCGGCGGCATCACGTTGCCCTGCTCGTCGATGACGCGGGCCTCGAGGTCGCGCAGCAGGGGTCCCAACGAGGCCAGCCGACGGGTGTTGCCCTTGGTCGCGGGCACGGCGCGGCGCAGCGCGGCCAGCAGATCGGCGTCGACCTCGTCGACCACCAGACCCGCGCCGCACGGAGAGAACGACACCGCCAGCGTGGTCTCGGCCATGCCATAGGCGGGCAGAATGGCGTCGGGCTTCAGACCGAACGGCTTGCCGGCGTCCAGCAGGTCCTCGACGTCGGCGGGCTCGACGGGCTCGGCGCCCGACAGCGCGAACCGCAGCGTGGACAGGTCGAACTCACCCGGCTTGGCCTGACGGCGCAACCGCTTGGCGAACAGCGCATAGGCGAAGTTCGGCGCCGCGGTCATCGTGCCCTTGTACTTGTCGATGAGCTTGGCCCACAGCAGGGTGTCGCGCAGGAAGTCCAGGGGGGTGACCTTGACCAGTTCCGCGCCGAAGTACATCGGGATGGTCAGGAAGCCGACCATGCCCATGTCGTGGAAGCACGGCAGCCAGCTGACCATGACGTCCTTCTCGACGTCGTACTCGGCGCCGATGAACATCGCCTCGGCGTTGGAGTAGATGTTGCGGTGCGTGATCTGGACCGCCTTGGGCGAGCCCGTGGAGCCGGAGGTCAGCTGCATCAGCGCCAGATCGTCCTCGCCGACGTCGATCGGGTCGATCGGATCGGAGGCCATCAGGTCCGACACGGTGAGGACCGTGATGCCCTGCTCTTGGAGCACCGGGATGGCGACCATGAAGGGTTCGGAGACGATGACGGCCTTGGCCTCGATCATCCGCACCACGTTCATCGTGTCCTCGGCCCAGACCGCGAGGTCGGTGCGCGGGGTGGGCTGGTGCAGCATGGTCAGGCTGGCGCCGCGCATCCACAGGCCTTGGGCGGTCGGGGCGATCTCCACGGGGAAGCCGGCCAGCACGCCGACCGCGTCGCCGAGTCCGATACCGGCCTTCTCGAGGCCGCCTGCGATGCAGCGGGCGCGCTCGTGCACCTCGCCCCAGGTGTGGCGGACGGGTTCGTACGGTTCACCGGTGACCATGCCCGTCGTCACGGTGCGGGCATTGCGGTACATCTTCTCGGTGAATCGGCTCACGACACCCTCCTCGGTTCCTGGAGCCGCTGCGCCTGCGGCATGAGGCTCAGCGCAAAAATCCTCGTCATATGCTCCGCCTGATCAGGGATGCGGTCGCGAAGGCGCGCACACGAGTCGGGAGCGGTTTCGTCTCGAATTGGTGATGCACCGAGGCCTTCGCCATATCCGACGAGGCGCCCACCGAGGTCCCGGCGGGAAAGAAAGTCGTCTCCGATGCATGACAGCTAATCTTCACCATCGGCCATCTTAGGCAACTCTTAAGTAGCCGCCAAACTCTCGCGATTATTGAGAACTGGGTCACACCCTCTCGTGACCGAACTGTTCCCCGGGCGACACGAGGTCACGCCGAGGTCGACGGCGTCGGCACCACCCGCGCACCCTGGACGGGCCCGCTGGCCACTCGCACGGTGCGACACACGCCCGCGCCCGCCAACTGCGCGCCGACGTCGACCGCTTGACCCGCCGAGGCGCACAGAAAAGCGCACGTCGGCCCGGACCCGGACACGATGCCTGCCAATGCTCCGGCCTCGGTGCCCGCGCGCAGCGTGCGGCGCAACCCCGGATCGAGGCTCAGCGCGGCGGGCTGCAGGTCGTTGCCGAGCAGCGGGGCGAGTTGAGCCGGATCGCCGGAGGCCAGCGCGGCCAGCACCGGTTCGGCATCCTCGAGGCGCGGCGGTGGTTCGCGATTCGGCCCCGCAGAGTCGCGCAGCCGGTCGATCTCGGCGAACACCGCCGGCGTCGACAACCCGCCGTCGGCAAAGGCCAGCACCCAGTGAAACGTCGTGCGGGCCAGCACCGTCGCCAGCTCCTCACCGCGCCCGGTGCCCAACGCGGTCCCCCCGTGCAGGGCGAACGGCACGTCGCTGCCCAGCCGGGCCGCCAGCGCATGCAGATCGCGGCGCGGCACGCCCAACTCCCACAGCGTGTTCATCGCGACCAGCACCGCCGCCGCGTCAGCGCTACCGCCGGCCATTCCGCCGGCCACCGGGATGGATTTCTCGATCGAGATCGCAACATCGGGTGCCCGCCCCACGTGTTCGGCCATCAACTCAGCCGCCTGCCACGCGAGGTTGCGCTCGTCGGCGGGCAGCGATTCGGCCCCTTCACCGGACACTTCCAGCGACAGCATGTCGGCGTTGCTGACGGTGATCTCGTCGAGCAGCGAGACGGCGTGGAACACGGTGGTGAGCTCGTGGTAGCCGTCGTCGCGGCGGTCACCCACCTCCAGATAGAGGTTGACCTTGCCGGGCACTCGCACGGTGACCGACCCCGTCGGCACCCACTCGGAGGCGGTGTTCCCGTTCCAGCCCGGCACGGCACGACACTATCGAAAGGAGTCGCCGACCAGTCGTCGTGTCGCGAGTCGGCGCAGGAGGCGGCACTAGTGTGAGCTCGTGCTGTCCGCCGGTGACCGGTTCGACGACTACGTGGTCGACGAGGTCCTCGGCCAGGGCGGATCGGCCACGGTCTACCTGGCGCATCCCGCGGACAACCCGCAGCGGGTGGTCGCGTTGAAGGTCCTCGCCGAACACGCTCGCGATCGAGCGCACGTGGCCCGGCTGCGGCGTGAATTCGAGTTCGCCGACCGGCTCGACCACCCTCACATCGTCACCGTGTACGAGCGGGGCCCGGGGTGGCTGACGATGCAGTACGTCGCGGGCGGCGGAGTGCAGAAGCTGCCGACGGTCCCCGACCGCCTCGCCGCCCTCGGCCAGATCGCCGACGCGCTGGACTACATGCACAACCGCGCGATCGTGCACTGCGACGTCAAACCCGCCAACATCCTGGTCGAGCCCGACCGCTCGCACGCCGTGCTGATCGACTTCGGGGTGGCGGTCGAGATCACCGACGACATCGGCCGCCGCCCTTCGCAGGTGGAGGCCTCGCTGCCGTACTCGGCGCCGGAGCTGATCGCGGGCCGGGCGCCGACAGAAGCCACCGACGAATACGCGCTGGCCTGCACGGCGGTCGAACTGATCACCGGGTCACCGCCGTTTCGGGACGATTCTCGAGTCGGGTTGGTCGAGGCGCACCTGCATCGCCCGCCACCACGGTTCTCAGCTGAATTCGACTGGCTGCCACGCACCTTCGACTCGATCGTGGCCAAAGCCCTGGCGAAGGCGCCCGCGGACCGCTACCAGTCGTGCCGGGAGTTCGTCGCGCTGATCGTGCGTGCGGTCAGCGGACGCTGATCGAGCCCTTGGTTTCCCGAACCACCGGCTTGTCGACCTCTTCAGACCGTTGCAGCAGCCGGACGAAGTCGGCGATGGACAGGGTCTCACCGCGGCGCGAGGGATCGATGCTGGCCGCGAGCAGCCTGCGGGCCGACTCGTTACCCGAGCCCGCCCATTCGGCGAACGCGTTGCGCGCCGTCTTGCGCCGCTGCGCGAACCCGATGTCGATCAGCTCGAACACCTGCTCACGGAAGCTCTCGTCGGTCGGCCACGGCGACGTCTCGTAGCGCTCGATGCCGACCAGACCCGAGTACACCCGGGGGATCGGCCAGAACACCGTCGGCGACACCATGCCGTGCCGGCGGACCTTGCCGAAGAAGCGCACCTTGGCACTCGGAACGCCGTAATCCTTGCCGCCTGGTTCGGCCGCGAGCCGCTCGGCCACCTCGGCCTGCACCATCACCATCACGGTGCGGATCGAGGGGAACTCGGCCATCAGATGCAGCAGCGCCGGCACGGCGATGTTGTAGGGCAGGTTGGCGACCAGGGCCGTCGGCTCCTCGTCGAGTTCTTCGCGGCGCAATCCGAGTATGTCGCGGTTGAGCACGCTGAGCCGGTTGATCTCGCTGTGCGAATGCTCGGCGATGGTGGTCGGTAGTTGCCGGGCCAGCACGGGGTCGATCTCGACGGCGGTCACCCGCGCGCCGCGGTCGAGCAACGCCAGCGTCAGCGAGCCCAGTCCGGGCCCGACCTCGAGAACGTGGTCGTGCTTGTGGACACCGGACGCCGAAACGATTCGCCGTACGGTGTTGGCGTCATGGACGAAGTTCTGGCCGAACGATTTGCGCGGCCGAAAGTCGATCGCCTTCGCCAGTTGTCGTATCTCGGTCCGCCCGAGTAGTCGAATGGTCAGCGCGCACCAATCCTCCCGCTACAAGTCGGCCACGCGCCCCACCCTTGTCGCGCCCGAGTGACTTCAGCAATCGCGATTTGTTCTTCTCTTGTTGCCAAGTCGGCTCTCGCAGCATAGCGCAGACCGCCGTTGCGCTCCCATGTGTTTTGGTCGAATTGAACGCCGCCGTAATATCCGTTGCCGGTGTTGATCGCCCAATTACCTCCGGCTTCGCACCGGGCAAGGGCGTCCCAGGTCGCTGCGTTGGACACCGGCGGCACCTCGGTTCCGGGTTTGGTGCCCACTCGCACGACTCCTTCACGGGCCGGCGTTACAACGACATTGGCTACTGGCAACCTGCCGGTCTCCACACCGTTGAGTTTCGCCACGGCAAAGATCACGTCCTGGGTGCCCGGCATCCCAGGGTCCTCGACGACCTCGCGGCTCTGGTTCAGCGTCGGGTCCTCGATGCGCTTGAGGCCGGGCGGCAGCGGCACACGCTCGGCGATCTTGTCGATCCGGTTGCGCGTCACCTGCACGTGCATACCGTCGGTGACGGGGGCCGATGCGGCCGGAACCACGGCGTCACGCTGCTCGAGCGGGGCGCCCGCCTCGGCGAGCAGACCCGCGACGTTCGGGGCGGCCAGGGTGACGCTGCGCGTCGCTCCGCCGTCATCGATGTACACGGTCTTGGGACTGACCACGGGCAGCGACATTCCCGCCAGCGGAACCCGGCTGGCGCGCGAGGCGGCCGCGGGCGCCTTGTCGGTCATCTCCAGCTGGGCGAGAGCCTCGTCGACCGTCGACGCGGTCGTCCACACCTGCTTGCTGTCCTCGCCGTCCAGTGAGAGCTGAAGCGGACGGCTGCGGCGCAGCACGATGGTGTCGGCCTGGTTCACCGGCTGATCGGCGGCAGGGAACAGGTCGTCGCGGTCGCCGACCTCGAAGCCGTTCTCCTCGACCACGTCGATCACGCGCGACTTCATGGTCGCCACCGTCGTCGACGACCCGTCGACGGTCAGCGTGACGGTCTTGTGCGCAGCTATCGCGTAACCGCCGGCGAAGGTGAGTGCGAGCAACGTCGCACCGACCAGCAGACGAAGTAGCGGTGAACGCGCCTCGTGGAGCTTTGTGAAAGTGTTCAAAACGTCGTATATCCCCGATATCGGACGGAACTCCGCGCCCTTGCGGTGCTTCGCTTTCGGTCACAGCACGGTAACGGAGAGGCCACGAGTCAGCAACTCGCAAGGCCGTACGCGCGCTCGGCTGTGGTGGTGGTTTCGCGTGCGACGGCCTCCGCCGGCTTACCGACGATCTCCGCCACCGCCCGCACAGTGTAGGGAAGGCAGTACGGCTCGTTGGGCGCGCCGCGGTACGGGTGGGGCGTCAGGAACGGCGCGTCGGTCTCGACCAGCATTTGCCCGGGCGGAATCAGCTGTGCGGCTTCGCGCAGGGCTCGGGCGTTCTTGAAGCTGACGGTGCCCGACAGGCTCAGTAGCCAGCCCTGGTCGATGCACCGACGCGCCATCTCCGGTCCCGAGGAGAAGCAGTGGAAGATCACGATGTCGGGGGCGCCTTCGGCGGCCAGCACGTCGAGCACTTGGTCGTCGGCCTCACGGTTGTGGATCATCAGCGGCTTGCCGGTCCGCTTGGCGAGGTCGATGTGCCAGGCGAACGCGTCCCGTTGGGTGGCCGGTTCCGCGCAGCCTTCAAGCTTGCCGGGCCAGTACAGGTCGAGGCCGGTCTCGCCGATCGCGACGACGCGGGGATGCCCGGCCAGTCGCTCGACGACGGTCTTGGCCTCGTCGGTCAGGGCGTCGGCCCGCGTCGGATGCAGGGCGACGGCGGCGTAGACCCGCTCGTCGGCGTCGGCGGCCTCGGTGGCCCAGCGCGCGGAGTCGAGGTCGTCGGCGATGGTGACGACGGCCCGGACGCCGACCGCTGCCGCGCGGTCGACGATCGCGGTGACCTCGGCCGCGTCCGACGCACCGCATGCGTCGAGATGGGTGTGCGCGTCGATCAGCGGGCTCAGCGGATCCGGAGCGGGGGGCCGCTCCCTTCCGCCTGAGCGCTTCGCGTTCACTGCCACACCATAAGCTGAGTTGAAATGACTACCGCTGTCCCCGGGGCGCAAGCGCCAAGCCCAGGCGCGCCCTTCTACATCACCACCGCGATCGCCTACCCGAACGGCGATCCGCACGTCGGCCACGCCTACGAGTACATCGCCACCGACGCCATCGCCCGGTTCAAGCGGCTGGACGGATTCGACGTGCGGTACCTGACCGGCACCGACGTGCACGGGCTGAAGATGGCCGAGGCGGCGAAAACGCTGGGCATCCCCACGGCCGACCTGGCGCGGCAGAACTCGGATGTGTTCGAACGCCTGCAGGAGAAGCTGAACATCTCGTTCGACCGGTTCATCCGCACCTCGGACGCCGACCACTTCGAGGCCTCGAAGGAGATCTGGCGCCGGATGAACGACGCCGGCGACATCTACCTCGACTCCTACCAGGGTTGGTACTCGGTACGCGACGAACGGTTCTTCACCGACGCCGAGACGAACGCCGGCGCCGACGGCGTGCGGGTCGCTGTGGAGACCGGCGCGCCCGTGACCTGGACCGAGGAGCAGACGTACTTCTTCCGGCTGTCGGCCTACACGGACCGTTTGCTGGAGCACTATCGGACGCACCCGGAGTTCATCGAGCCCGAAGTGCGGCGCAACGAGGTCGTCAGCTTCGTCTCCGGCGGGCTCAGAGACCTGTCGATCTCGCGCACCACGTTCGACTGGGGCGTGCCGGTGCCCGACCATCCCGACCACGTCATGTACGTGTGGGTGGACGCGCTGACCAACTACCTGACCGGCGTCGGCTTCCCGGACACCTCGTCGGAAGCCTTCAAGCGATACTGGCCGGCCGATCTGCACATGATCGGCAAGGACATCATCCGGTTCCACACCGTCTACTGGCCCGCGTTTCTGATGTCGGCGGGAATCGAGTTGCCGCGCAGGGTTTTCGCGCACGGATTCGTGCTCAACCGCGGCGAGAAGATGAGCAAGTCGGTGGGCAACATCATCGACCCGGTGAACCTCGTCGACACGTTCGGGCTCGACCAGGTGCGCTATTTCTTCCTGCGCGAGGTGCCGTTCGGTCAGGACGGCAGCTACAGCGAGGACGCGATCATCGGCCGCATCAACGCCGACCTGGCCAACGAGTTGGGCAACCTGGCGCAGCGCTCGCTGTCGATGGTGGCCAAGAACCTCGACGGGATCGTCCCTGAGCCAGGGGACCTCACCGGCGACGACGCGGCCCTGCTCGAATCCGCCGACGCGCTGACCGACCGGGTGCGTGGCCATTACGACGCCGTCGCGATGCACCTGGCGCTTGAGGCGATCTGGTCGGTCCTCGGCGCGGCGAACAGGTACTTCTCCGCCCAGGAACCGTGGGTGCTGCGCAAGTCGGAGGCGGCGCAGGATCAGCGCCGGTTCGGCACAGTGCTATACACGACGCTCGAGGTCGTGCGGATCGCCGCGCTGCTGACGCAGCCCGTGATGCCCGACTCGTCGGCCAAGCTGCTCGATCTGCTCGGGCAGAACCCCGACGAACGAACCTTCGCCGCTATCAGCACCCGGCTGAAGCCAGGCACCGCCCTACCGGCCCCGACCGGTGTGTTCCCCCGCTACCAGGCTGAGTGATTCGAAAAGTGAACGGACTACACGAGAAACTGCACGACCTCTACGAAGAGGTCGCCAAACGCAACGCAGGCGAGACCGAATTCCATCAATCCGTCTACGAGGTGCTCAACAGCCTCGGACCGGTGGTGGAGAAGCACCCCGAATACGTCGACTCCGAGGTCATCCGGCGGCTGTGCGAACCCGAACGTCAGATCATCTTCCGGGTGCCCTGGGTCGACGACCGCGGCACCGTGCAGATCAACCGCGGCTTCCGCGTGGAGTTCAACTCCGCGCTGGGGCCGTTCAAGGGCGGCCTGCGGTTCCATCCGTCGGTCTACCTCGGAATCGTCAAGTTCCTGGGCTTCGAACAGATCTTCAAGAACTCGCTGACCGGCATGCCGATCGGCGGGGGCAAGGGCGGCGCCGACTTCGACCCCAAGGGCCGCTCCGACAGCGAGATCATGCGGTTCTGTCAGTCGTTCATGACCGAGTTGTACCGCCACCTCGGTGAGTACACCGACGTACCCGCCGGTGACGCCGGCGTGGGCACGCGTGAAATCGGTTACCTGTTCGGCCAATACAAGCGGATCACCAACCGCTACGAGTCGGGCACCCTCACGGGCAAGGGACTGACGTGGGGTGGTTCGCAGGTCCGCACCGAGGCCACGGGCTACGGGACGGTCTTCTTCGTCAACGAGATCCTCAAGGCCAACAACGACACGTTCGAGGGCAAGCGCGCCGTGGTGTCCGGTTCGGGCAACGTGGCGATCTATGCGATCGAGAAGATCCAGGAACTGGGCGGCACCGTGGTCGCGTGTTCGGATTCGAGCGGCTACGTCGTCGACGAGAAGGGCATCGACCTCGACGTCCTCAAGGAGATCAAGGAGGTGCGCCGCGGCCGGATCGCCGACTACGTCGAGATGCGCGGTGGCACAGCGGAGTTCGTCGCCGACCGCAACGTATGGGACGTTCCGTGCGAGATCGCGATACCGTGCGCCACGCAGAACGAGATCAACGGCGACGAAGCGCTGGCATTGATCGAGAACGGGTGCCGCGTCGTCGCCGAAGGCGCGAACATGCCGTGCTCACCAACCGCGCTCAAGCACTTCGCCAACGCGGGTGTGACGTTCGCTCCGGGCAAGGCGGCCAACGCCGGTGGCGTCGCCACCAGCGCGTTGGAGATGCAACAGAACGCCTCGCGGGACTCGTGGACGTTCGTCGAAACCGAACAGCGCCTGGAGCAGATCATGCGGCGGATCCACAACCGCTGCCTGGTCACCGCCGAGGAGTACGGCCAACCCGGCAACTACGTGGCAGGCGCGAACATCGCGGGGTTCATCCGGGTCGCCGACGCGATGCTGGCACTGGGCCTGGTCTGACGTCGATGTGACGCGCGTCACAAACTGTCACGCCCCGGCGCCGGCCGGTGTCTAGAGGGCATGACTGATTTCATCGCACGCACAGACTCCACCGCCCACACCCGCGTCGTCGTCCTCGGCGGCGGCTACTCCGGAATCCTGGCGGCCAACCACCTGCGGATGCGCGCCGACGTCGACGTCACGGTGGTCAACCCCAGGCCGAAGTTCGTCGAACGGATTCGGCTCCACCAGCTGGTGGCCGCCGGTTACGACGCCGGAGTCGACTACGGCACGCTGCTCGGCGAAGGCATCCGGCTCGTCGTCGACACCGCGACGCGCATCGACACCGCCGCGCGCACCGTGCGCCTGGCGTCCGGGCGCGAGCTCGACTACGACTACGTCGTCTACGCCGTCGGCAGCACCGGCACGGTGCCGAAAACCATCCCCGGGGCGGCCGAGTTCGCCTACCCGATAGCGGAATTCGAGCAGGCACAGCGACTGCGCACCGCACTGGAGCGGTTGCATCCCGCAGCACCCGTCACCGTCGTGGGGGCCGGACTGACGGGCATCGAGACCGCCTCGGAACTCGCCGAGCAGGGCCGCAACGTGACGCTGGTGTGCGGCGGGCGCCTTGCACCGTCGCTGTCCGAACCTGGCCGGCGCTCCACGGCCAAGACGCTTGCCAAGCTCGGCGTGACGGTCATGGAGGCCGACGTGGTCACCGAGGTACGCGCCGGCGCGGTGGTTTTCGCCGACGGAGCGGTGCGCCCGAGTGCGATCACCGTCTGGACCGCCGGGTTCGGTGTTCCTGAACTCGCGGCGGCGAGCGGACTGCGTACCGACGCGATCGGTCGCCTCATCACCGACGAGACACTGACGAGCGTGGACGACGAGCGTATCGTCGCGGCCGGTGACTGTGCGGCTCCGTCAGATCAGCCGCTGCGGATGTGCTGTGCCACGGCAACGCAACTCGCTCCGCAGGCGGCGAACACCGTGCTGAGCCGCATCGCGGGCGCGACGCCCGCCGCATTCGAGTACGCGTACACCGGATCCTGCATCAGCCTGGGGCGCCGCACCGCGACGCTGCAGTTCACCCGCAAGGACGACACCCCGGTGGGCGTCTATTTCGCGGGTCGGGCGGTCGCCAAGTTCAAAGAGGCGGTCTGCAAGGGCACCCTGTGGGCGATGCGACGCTCGGCGCGCAAGCCGGCCTGGACGTTCTGGCTCAAGGGCGGCCCCCGTCCCCAGCAGCCGGTTCCCGCTGCGAAGGTGGTCACGTAGAAGTGACCACCACACCGGGAGACCATGCCGAGCGGTTCACCGTCCTTCGGCCGCTGTTGTTCACGATCGCCTACGAGATCCTGGGCAGCGCAACCGAATCCGACGATGTGCTGCAGGACAGCTATCTCCGCTGGGCCGACGTCGATCTGAGCACCGTGCGCGATACGAAGTCGTATCTGGCGCAGTTGGTGACCCGCGAGGCGCTCAACGCACTGCGCGCCAGGTCACGTCGCCGCGAGGAGTACATCGGTCCGTGGCTGCCGGAGCCGCTGCTACTCGAGTCACGCGATGCGTCTTCTGATGTCGTGCTGGCCGAATCGGTGTCGATGGCGATGCTGGTGCTGCTCGAGACGCTGACCCCCGACGAGCGCGCGGTGTTCGTGCTGCGTGAGGTGTTCGGCTTCGAGTACGACGAGATTGCGGGCGCGGTGGGCAGATCCGCGTCGACCGTGCGCCAGATGGCGCACCGCGCCCGTGAACACGTCCACGCGCGGCGCAACCGCTTCGGCCCGGTGGACGAGCAGCGGACCGAGCAGATCACCGAACAGTTCCTGGCCGCGGCGGCCACCGGTGACATCGACGGCTTGATGTCGCTGCTGTCGCCCGGCGTCACCTGGACCGCCGACCACGGCGGCAAGGCCACCGCGATCCGCAGGCCGGTCGTCGGCGCCCGCACGGTGGCCGCGCTCATGGCGCGGCTGTTCGAGGTGGCCAAACAGACACCGGAGATCCGCTTCGAAACGGCCGTCTACAACAGTGCGCCCGCCGTCGTCGTCTACACCGGCGACCACCTCGAGGGCTTGTTCGTGTTCGAGGTGATCGAGGACAAGATCACCAACCTGTACGCCATCCGCAACCCGGACAAGCTAACGGGCATCACGACCCCCCGCAGCATCAGCAGGCAGTGACCTGTGCCACATTCTCCTTCGAGATGTCACACTGCGGAGATGCCCGGTGTCTCGAGGTCAGACCGGCTCTGAGCCGAACCGCCATCCCCGGCGGGCGCGGCAGGCCGGATGACCCGAGGAGATCGAAATGACCGAGCCCAGCACCCACGTCGTCGTGATCGGCGGCGGTTACGCCGGCGTGATGGCCGCCAATCGCCTCGCCCCGCACGCCCGCGTGACGCTGGTGAACCCGCGTGCCGAGTTCGTCGAACGGATCCGCCTGCACCAGTTGGTCGCCGGCAACGACGACGCTGTCGCCGACTACTCGGCCGTGCTGTCGCCCGCCGTGCAGATCGTCGTCGACGGAGCTTCACGGATCAATCCGGCCGCCCGCACCGTCACGCTGACGTCCGGTGCGTCGTTGCCCTACGACTATCTGGTGTACGCCGCCGGCAGCACGGGCACCGTTCCGGCGGCGGTGCCGGGGGCCGCCGAATTCGCCTACCCCCTCAGTGAATTGGAGCAGGCACAGCGGCTGACCGCGCGGATGGCCGACGTTCCGCAGTCGGCGCCGGTTGTCGTGGTCGGCGGCGGGTTGACCGGGATCGAGACCGCGGCAGAGCTGGCCGAGACGGGTCGCCCCGTCACGCTGGTGACAGATGTCCTCGGGCCTTCGCTGGCGGCCAGCGGGCGCCGATCGGTGGCCAAGCGGTTGGCCAAGTTGGGCGTCGTCGTCGTCGAGGGCAGCGCCGTCGCGGAAGTCACGGCCGACCGGGTCGTGGTGGCCGACGGCCGCGCGGTGCCGAGCGCGGTGACGGTGTGGACCGCCGGATTCGGCGTGCCGGGTCTGGCCGCCGCCAGCGGCCTGGCCACCGACGAGCTCGGACGGCTCCTCACCGACGAAACGCTGACCAGCGTCGACGACGTGCGCATCGTGGGCGCAGGAGATGCGGCTTCACCGTCGGACGTGCCGTGGCGCATGAGCTGCCAGGCCGCCCTTCCGCTCGGCGCGCAAGCCGCGAACACGGTGCTGGCGCGGCTCGCCGGACAGGACCCCGCCACCGTGAATCACGCGATGGCCGGGCAGTGCATCAGCCTGGGCCGCAACGCAGGTACGTTCCAGTTCGCCGACGTCGATGACACCCCACGTCGGTGGTACATCGGCGGTCGCACCGGTGCCCTGGTCAAAGAGCAGGTGTGCCGCTTGACGTTGAAGTGGATCCGCGGCGAGGCCGACAAGCCGGGCTCCTACACCTGGAAGACGAACCCGCGCCGCGAGCACGTGGTGGTGTCGGCACAGAGTCAAAGGTCGGCGATCCGATGAGCGACACGGGTAACGAACACGCCGAACGGTTCACGGTGCTGCGTCCGCTGCTGTTCACGATCGCCTACGAGATCACCGGCAGCGCAACCGAAGCCGACGACGTGCTGCAGGAGAGTTACCTGCGCTGGGCCGAGGTGGACCTCGCCAAGGTGCACGACACCAAGGCCTACCTCGCCCAGCTCGTCACCCGCCAGTCGCTCAACGCGCTGCGGGCACAGTCGCGGAGGCGCGAGGAGTACGTCGGCCCGTGGCTGCCCGAACCGCTGCTGCTCGACGCACATGACCCGTCATCGGATGTCGTTCTCGCCGAGTCGGTCTCGATGGCGATGCTGGTCGTGTTGGAGACCCTGAGCCCGGACGAGCGCGCGGTGTTTGTGTTGCGCGAGGTGTTCGGTTTCGGACACGACGAGATCTCCGAGGCGGTGGGCAAGTCGGCGGCGGCCGTGCGACAGATGGCGCACCGGGCCCGCGAACACGTGCAGTCGCGGCGGAAGCGGTTCGAGCCCGTCGATCCCAAGGTGTCGATGGAGATCACGGAGCGGTTCTTCGCGGCCGCGTCCTCCGGTGACGTCGATGCGCTGCTCGAGATGCTGACCGATGACGTCCAGTGGACCGCCGACTCGGCGGGCAAGGTCAGCGCGGCGCGGCGGCCGGTGGTCGGTGCCGACAAGGTCGCGCGGGTGCTCATCGGGCTGGTGCGGGTGGCGGGCGAGGCCGGCCGGGTGGAACCGGCGATGTACAACAACGCGCCCGCGCTCAAGCTCTACTTGGGCGACCACTTCGAGGGGCTCATCAACCTCGAGATCACCGATGGCCGGATCTCGCACTTCTACGTGATGCGCAACCCGGACAAGTTGACCGGGGTGGAGATCCCGCGGGAAGTCACGCGGAGCATCTGACAAGCTGAGTCGGTGCGCATCGACCTGCTCGGCGACCTCGGCAGCGCCCAAGCGGTTCTGCGCGCCGTCGGATACGCCGCGGCCGATCGCGGGCTGGCGCCACCTGCCGCGCTGATCGGCGAGTGGTTCGGCTCGGGCGCGGTCATCGCGCCGACGGTCGATGCCGCGCCGGTCGACGCGTCGCGTACCTTCGACATTCCCTGCGGGTCGGGTGATGGCGAGGCGGTCGGGGGCGGCTGGTTCGGTTTTCTGTCGTATCCGGATGCGGCGGCCGACGGTCTCGGTCCGCGGATTCCCGAGGCTGCGGGCGGCTGGTCCGACTGCGTGCTGCGCCAGGACGGCGACGGGCGATGGTGGTTCGAAAGCCTCTCCGACGCAACGCTTCCCGGGTGGGTGGCCGACGCGCTGCGGGTGCCGGTCGAGCCACGGCCGTCGCACGTCGAGTGGGGCGAAGCCGATCGCGGTGCGCATCGCCGGGGGATGCTGGACTGCCTCGACGCGATCGCCGCCGGGGAGGTCTACCAGGCGTGCGTGTGCACGCAGTTCCGCGGCCGACTGGAGGGCTCGCCGCTCGACTTCTTCGCCGACGCCGTGCACCGCACGTCGCCCGCGCGTGCCGCGTACCTCGCGGGGAGCTGGGGGGCGGTGGCGTCGTTGTCGCCGGAACTGTTCCTGCGCAGGCGCGGTGAGCACATCGCGTCGAGCCCGATCAAGGGCACACTGCCGCGTTCGGCCGATCCGGACGCGTTGCGCGGCTCGGTCAAGGATGTCGCCGAGAACATCATGATCGTCGACCTCGTGCGCAACGACCTGGGCCGCGTCGCCGATGTCGGCACCGTCACGGTTCCCGAGCTGCTGGTCGTGCAACCGGCGCCCGGGGTGTGGCATCTGGTGTCGACGGTGTCCGCGCGCGTGCCCGTCGACGTGCCGATGTCGACGGTGCTCGACGCGACGTTCCCACCGGCGTCGGTGACCGGGACACCCAAGACGCGGGCACGCCAACTGCTCGAGCAGTGGGAACCGGTCAGGCGGGGAATCTATTGCGGCACAGCCGGGCTGGCGTCTCCGGTGGCGGGGTGCGAACTCAACGTGGCGATCCGCACGGTGGAGTTCGACGCGTCAGGCAATGCCGTGCTCGGCGTGGGCGGCGGTATCACCGCCGACTCGGATCCGGATCGCGAGTGGGAGGAATGCCTGCACAAGGCGGCACCGATCGTCGCGTCACGTACGCGACCGCAGCACCGCGTCGTAGAGCTCACGACGTGACGGCGAGCCCGGGTTCGCCGCGACCACGTCGGCGCAGGCGTCCTTGACCCGCGCGCCGTCGTCGACCAACTTGTGGACCGCGGCCACCAGGGTCTCGAGGTCCGCTTTCGGGACGGCGCCGGCCAGCACGACGGTGATCTCGCCGAGCACCCCGTCGGCGGCCCAGTCGGAGAGCTCGTCCAGCCGGCCCCGGACGATCTCCTCGTGCGTCTTGGTCAGCTCCCGGCACACCACGGCGCGGCGGTCCGGCCCGAGCACCTCGACCGCGTCGGCGAGCGTGCCGGCCAACCGGCGGGGCGACTCGAAGAACACACAGGTGCGCTGCTCGGTCGCCAACGTCGTCAGCCACGTCTTGCGGGCGGTCTGCTTGCGGGGTGCAAACCCCTCGAAGCAGAACCTCTCGGCCGGTAGCCCGGAGACCGCCAGCGCCGTCGTCACCGCCGACGGGCCCGGCAGGCAGGCGACCGTGAGCCCGGCGTCGATGCACGCCGTCACAAGGCGATAGCCGGGGTCGCTGATCAACGGCATACCGGCGTCGCTGACCAGCAGCACCGTCGCGCCTGACCGGATCCCGTCGAGCAGGCCCGCGATCCGCGACGCCTCGTTCTGGTCGTAGAGGCTGACCACCTTCGCGGTCAGCCTCACCTCCAGCGACTGGGCCAGCGTGCGGACCCGGCGGGTGTCCTCGGCGGCGATGACGTCGGCGCTGCCCAGCGCGCCGACCAGCCGCGCCGAGGCGTCGGAGGGCTGGCCCAGCGGCGTGGCGCCGATGAGCAGTCGTCCGGGGCTCATGCCGACAGCCTACGATCGCTCTCGTGACCGCCCCCGCCACCAAAGCGCCGCGCGCGGTCCCGGTCATCAGCCCAGCGCCGCAGGTGCCCGCCGCGGACTTCGGCCCGGTAGACCGGCTCCAGGGCTGGGTGATGACCGCCGTCATCGGCGCGCTGGCCGCGGTGACGCGGTTCCTCAATCTCGGATCGCCAACCGACGCCGGCACCCCGGTCTTCGACGAGAAGCACTACGCGCCGCAGGCCTGGCAGATGCTGCACAACCACGGCGTCGAGGACAACCCGGGCTACGGCCTGGTGGTGCACCCGCCACTCGGCAAGCAGTTGATCGCGATCGGCGAGGCGCTGTTCGGCTACAACGGGCTGGGCTGGAGGTTCTCCGGCGCCGTGTGCGGCGTGATCGTCGTCATCCTGGTCGCGCGGATCACGCGACGCATCAGCCGTTCGACGTTGGTGGGTGGCATCGCGGGACTGCTGGTGATCGCCGACGGGGTCAGCTTCGTCGCCTCGCGGACCGCGCTGCTCGACGGGTTCCTGGTGACGTTCGTGGTGGCCGCGTTCGGGTGCCTCATCGTCGACCGGGACCAGGTGCGCGAGCGGATGCATATCGCGCTGTTGGAGGGCCGCATCGGCGAGACGGTGTGGGGGCCGAGGCTCGGGGTCCGGTGGTGGCGGTTCGGCGCGGGGGTTCTGCTCGGATTGGCCTGCGCCACAAAGTGGTCGGGCGTCTACTTCATCGCGTTCTTCGGCGTCATGACGATGGTCTTCGACATTCTCGCGCGCCGTCAGTACCGCGTCACGCGACCGTGGCTGGGCGCATTCCGTCGCGATCTGGGACCGTCGCTGTACGCGCTGGTGCTCATCCCGTTCGGGGTGTACCTCGCGTCGTACACGCCGTGGTTCGCCTCGGAGACGGCCATCAACCGCCATGAAGTCGGGCAGTCGATCGGCCCGGACAGCGTGTTGCCGATCCCCGATGCGTTGCGCTCGCTGTGGCACTACACGCATGCCGCGTACCGGTTTCACTCCGGCTTGACCAACGCCGACGGAAACCATCACCCGTGGGAATCGAAGCCGTGGACATGGCCGATGTCGTTGCGCCCGGTGCTCTATGCCATCGACAACCAGGACGTGCCCGGGTGTGGCGCGCAATCGTGCGTGAAGGCCGTGATGCTGGTCGGCACGCCCGCGATGTGGTTCCTGGCGGTGCCGGTGCTGGGCTGGGCGGTGTGGCGGGCATTCATCAAGCGCGACTGGCGTTATGGCGTCGCGCTGGTGGGCTACAGCGCGGGCTTCCTGCCGTGGTTCGCCGACATCGACCGCCAGATGTACTTCTTCTATGCGGCGACGATGGCGCCGTTCCTGGTGATGATGATCGCGTTGATTCTCGGCGACATCTTGCACAAGCCGAACCAGAACGCCGAACGCCGAACGCTCGGGCTGATCGCGGTGAGTTGTTATGTCGCGCTGGTGCTGACGAACTTCGCGTGGATGTACCCGATCCTGACCGGCATCCCGATATCGCAGAACACCTGGAACATGCAGATCTGGCTGCCGTCCTGGCGTTAGCCGTCGCCGCAGAAGCCACGCTAATCGGCTCTCGGACACTAGTTGTTTTCGCGAAACACACACGAGGGTCGCAGTCGACGAGTTATCCACAGCCCTGGTGTAGATATCGCGAATCGTGAGTCGACTTGTCAGTGCGCGCACCCAGCATCGGCGCATGGAACGAGCAGTTCTCGGCAACGAACTACTTGAGGGCGGTCTCACTCGCAGCCAGCTACGCTGGCGCTACAGGTCTGTTCACCCCCGCGTATACGTGCCACGGGCCGCCTTGCCATCGCTCCAGCTCGAGGCGCACGCGGCTTGGCTCTGGAGCAATCGGCGGGGCATCGTCGCCGGGCGAGCGGCGGCTTCACTTCATGGAGCCCAATGGGTCTCACCCGGAACGGTGATCGACTTGATTGGCCCGCGTGAGCGACTCAGATCAGGTGTGGTCGTTCGGAATGAACGGATCGATTGGGATGAGATCTGCACGATCGGTGAACTCGCAGTCACCACACCGGCTCGCACAGCGCTGGATCTGGCTCGACACCTGCACCGCGACTTAGCCGTAAGGCACCTCGACGCATTAGCGGCGGCGACCGGCGTGAAGGTGGACGACGTAGCGCCGCTCGTAGAGCGGTATCGCGGTTGGCGGGGGATGAAGCGCGCTCGCATCGCACTGGACCTGATGGACGGCGGTGCTCAGTCGCCGAAGGAGACGTGGTTGCGCCTCCTCGTCCTGGACGCAGGGTATCCACGGCCTCGCACACAGATCCGGGTTTGCGACGGTGCCGCCGAGGCTTTCCTCGACATGGGTTGGGACGAGCCGATGATCGCGTTGGACTATGACGGTGAGCAGCATCAGACCGACCGACCTCGATTCGTTCATGACATCGGACGCAACGCGATGGTCGAGAGTCAGGGTTGGCTCGACATCCATGTGGTCAAGGAGCACAGCCGCGGCTTCACGCTGCACCGGCTACGGGAAGCCGCTGAGCGTCGCGGATGGTCTCCGCTCGCGAGGCGTACACCAGGGTCGTGAGAGCCGGCAAGCTGACGGCCCTGGTGTACGTCTCGCGAAACTGCAGGTGCTACAGCGGGTCGCGGCCGGCCGGGCACGACATACACCGCGGGCCGCCGCGGCCGGTGCCCAGTTCGGAGGCCTGGATCGGCAGCACCTCGATACCGGCATCCGCCAACCGAGCATTGGTTTCGACGTTGCGCTCGTAGGCGGCCACCACACCCGGCGCGAGCGCGAGCGTGTTGTTGCCGTCGTCCCACTGCTCACGCTCGGCCGTCACCGGGTCCAACCCCGTGGCGATGACGCGTAACCGGTCGATACCCATCGCCGTCGCGGCGGCGTCGATGAACGGCACCTCGTCGTCGATGCGCACTCCGCCGTTCCCGTCACGATGAATCGTGAACGCCGACAACGAGTCCACGACCGGTGGGTACATCACCACCGCGTCGACGTCGACCATCGTGCACACCGTGTCGAGATGCATCTGCGCTCGCGACTGCGCGATCGGCACCGCGAGCACGGTGTGGGCCAGGTCGTCGTCGAACAGGCTGCGCGCCAACGCTTCCGCACCCGCCGGCGTGGTCCGCTCCCCCACCCCGACCGCCACCACACCAGGCGCGAGCAGCAGCACGTCTCCGCCCTCGACCGGCGCCGACCGCGACTCATAGGCCCGCCGAACACCGAGGAATCGCGGGTGATGCGCGTAAATCACGTCGGTCAGCGAGGTCTCGCGCACCCGCGCCGGCAGCGCCAGCGACGTGATCGCCACTCTCGGGCCGATCCAGAACGACGAGTCGCGAGTGAACAACAGATTCGGCAGCGGATCGATGACGAAGTCACCCCCGTGATGCATCCGCCGAACCAGCGACAGCTCCGCACCCGAGAGCGGCAACTCGTTGAACGTCATACCCGCCATCAGCACATGGGCCAGCGGTGCGGGCTCCAGCGCGCGAAGGTACGCCGAAAGTTCCTGCGCCAGCGGCAAACCCAGCCGTCGTGGATCGACCGCCGCAGCGATCCCGTGCATCCGCGCCGCGCCACTGTGCGACAACGCCTCGGTCAGCAGATCGGCCAGCAGCATCACCTCGACGCCCCGCTCGGCCAACAACGCGGCGAACGCGTCGTGTTCGGCCTGAGCCCTGGCCACCCACGGCAACCCGTCGAACAACAGCGCATCGTTGTTGCGCGGCGTCAACCGCTGCAACTCGGCGCCGGGCCGGTGCAGGATGGCCGCAGTCAGCCGACCCACCTCGGAGTCGCAGCCCAACGTCACATCTAGCACCGTAACCCGCAACCCCACCTCAACTATGGTTGATGTTATGGAGTTGATTCACGAGCTGACTCCCGGCGAGATGTCCGCTCGCAGCGGTGTCGCGGTTTCGGCACTGCACTTCTACGAGCGCGAAGGCCTCATCCACAGCAGACGCACCTCGGGAAACCAGCGCCGCTATGCCCGAGAGACGTTGCGCCGGGTCGCGTTCATCCGGATGTCGCAGCGGCTCGGAATCCCCTTGTCCCGCATACGAGAAGCACTGGCCACCCTCCCCGACGACAGGGTGCCCACGAGTAAGGACTGGGCCAGGCTGTCGGCGGGCTGGCGCCAAGACCTCGACGACCGCATCCTGCACCTGCAACGCCTGCGCGACAATCTGACCGGCTGCATCGGCTGTGGCTGCCTGAGCCTGAAGACCTGCGCGTTGACCAACCCCGGAGACGTCCTCGCCGAACAGGGACCTGGCGCGGTGCGGCTCTGATGCATCGAACGCTTGTGCGATAGAATCGCGGCCATGGAGCTGGCGCTGCAGAGCTCGCTGTTCGAGCACGCCGAACGCCGCCATCTCGGCAACGGCGCCTGGATCGACTTTCGATCCGGGTGGTTGGACGATGCCGACTCGCTGTTCACCGAGCTCTCCGAGGTCATCCCGTGGCGTGCGGAGAGCCGGCCGATGTACGACCGCGTCGTCGACGTCCCGCGCCTGGTCAGCTTTCACAACCTGGTCGATGACCGGCCGCCGCATCCACGGCTCAAACAACTTCGTCGTCGCCTCAACGACACCTACGCGGGTGAACTCGGCGAGCCGTTCACCACCGCGGGGCTGTGCCTGTACCGCGACGGCAACGACAGCGTGGCCTGGCACGGTGACACCGTCGGTCGCAGCAGCACCGAAGACACCATGGTCGCGATCATCGGGCTGGGCGCGACCAGAACGTTCGCGCTGCGGCCACGCGGCGGGGGCAAGTCGCTACGGCTGCAGCATGCGCACGGCGACCTGCTCGTGATGGGCGGGTCGTGTCAGCGCACGTGGGAGCACGCCATCCCCAAGACGACGCGCCCCGTGGGCGTCCGGATCAGCATCCAGTTCCGTCCGCACGACGTGCGCTAGGCCCTGACCGCTTTCACCGCCGTGACCAACAGGTCGCGAGCGCGCTGCGTGTCGACCTTCGCGACGGGTTTGTCGGGCAGTACCAACGGGTTCGCGGTGACGATCACCAGGAACGGTCCGAAGCTGGCGAGGTAGTTGTAGAGCTCGCCGGTGCGCGGCTTGCCGTCCACCGTCGTCTGCACCACGCGGTGGGTTCCCAGCGTCTGCGCACCCTCGATCTGGGGCGCCTCGACGACCTCGACCAGCCCGCGCATCGCGCCACCCGCGAACCCGACCTTGCGACAGTTCTCGGCCGGCGCATTGACCGACGCGGTTTCGGACGTCTCGACGGCGATCGTGATGAACCGGTTGCCGTCGCCCTCAGCCGTCGTCGCCGCCATATTGCCCTTGGCACCCGCCGGAACCATCTGCTGATTGGCGAACGACGCACAGTCGGCTGGCTCGAACTTCACGCCCTCGGGCAGTTCCTGGCGTGCCAACAACCGCGGATCGATACCGGTCGGCTCGACGTCGGTGACCTTGAAGTCGGGTCCGAAGCTGGTCCGCACATCCTTGACGCGCCCGATGTCAGCGCGCGACAGGTCGTCGCTCGGTGGGGCGTTCCCACACGCGGTGAGCGCAGCGGCGCACGCCACCGCGACCATGGCCCTCTTCGACATCGCCGCACAATGTACCGGGCAACGACGGCTCAGCCCCGTAACGCGGACACCGTTTCGGTCATCAGATGGGCGGCGAAATCCGAACCGAGTTGTGGATTGGGCGAACCGGGGTCGGTGACGACGGCGACGAAGGCGACATGGTCACCGAGGTACGCCGTGACGGTTTCGGCGCGCGACAGCGTTTCGGTGCCGCCTTCCACGACGGTGCTGCTCGACGTCGCCATCGCGACGGTCGACGCCCCGTCGATGGCCGGGGCGGGTTCGAGGGTGACGGTGCCCGTCGTGCGTCCGCCCGCAATGGACCAGCGCGCGCACTCGTCGATCACCGCCGGGTCGAGCTCTCCCGGTGCGGCGGCGACGACGGCGTACACGATGCCGCCAGGCCCCGACGCGGACCAGCCGTCGGTGCGGTTTGCCCCCGCGGCGGGGTCGGCCAATGCGGCACATCGCTCGGGGTCGGTGGTCCACTGCGCACCGTATCCCCACGCGGTGATCGGGCCGACGGCGCCGACGAGGTCGGTCACCTCGTATCCGGCCGGCAGCGCAGTGCGCGCGCGATCGATTCTCGCCGGGTTGACTTGTGCGGGCTCCTCGGACGACGACTGGTCGGCAGGAGACGAACCGGGATCGGTTCCGCACGCGCCCACGCAGATCATCAGCACCGCCGCGGCCGCGACGATGCAACGATCCGCGGCCCTTCGGCGATCAACAAGTGGGGACATCGACCCTCATGATTGGAGGCTGTCATGGGTGCTCTTCGGAGTGTGGCAGCAACAGCAGCGGCGGCAGGTGCCATTGTGGTGCCCGCGGGTCTTGCGGCCGCACAACCGGTGCAACCGGGTGACGCGCCGCGCACGATCGCCGAGTTGGAGGACCAGGGCTACGACGTCGTCATCGACCGGGTCGGCAGTGGCCCGATCAACGAGTGCATCGTCACCAGCGTGCGCAACCCACAGGAAGTCACCCAGACGTTCGCGGTCGGCAAAGGTGAAGACCGCGAGTTCATCACGGTCGTGGTGAGCAGATCGATCACCGTCTCGCTCAACTGCTCCCGCTGATACGTCAGGCAGCGGCGTCCTTTGCGTCGGACTCGCCGCCCGTCTCACCGCCGGCAGGTGTGCTGTCCTTGGGCTCTGAAACCGTCTCAGTGCTGCTGGCCTCGTTGCGATCCGGCCGACTCGCGGGCGAGGGGCCCAGCCGCACCGGTTTGTCGAACGAGATCGGTCCGCGCAGCTTCGGCAACTTGGGCAGCTTCGGCAGCTTGGGAAGCGCAGGCTTGAACCCCACCCTGGGCGTCTTGCCGGTGACGGCACCGTTTCCGGTCGTCTCGGCGCTCGTACTGTCGAGCTCTTCGAGGCCCTTTTCCTCGTCGACCTTCGTCTCGCCTTCCGCGCCGACTTGTGCCTGGTTCTCACCGGTGGGTGGCTGACCCGGCAGGTTCTGTCCGAGTGCGTCTACGGGCGGCTGAAACTCGTCGACTGGCGTTAGGCCGTCGGCGACGACGGTCTGCTCGCTTCCGTTGGCGTCTCCCGCGTGCGCCCACGACATCCTCGTCACGGTGTTGTCTTCGACCGTCGTCGCGGTGCTGTCTTCTGCTGGGTGCGTGGGCAATTCGGGTCCGCCGACACCGAAGGGGCTGGTTGTCTCCTCGGTGCCCAGCGGGCGGTCCCCGGAGACCTCCTCGATCGCGTCGTCGAGGCCCGTCGGGATGGATTTCACCAGATTGATCGCCGTGGCGATCGGGTTCCGGAACGGCAGCAGACCCACCTTCGTCGCGACACCCGGGTTCACGTCGCGGGCATAGGCTCCCTCGATCAGCACCCGAAGCGGTGCATCCAGCGCCGTCAGGATCGGCGACGGCACAAATGCTTCGAATGGCATCAGGATCGGCAGCCGTTCGGCCGGATACAGGTAGTAGTCGGTGTCGCCGTAAGAGCCTTGATAAACGGCATCGTCGAAGTTCTCGTTCTGCAGATCGCCGTGCAGATAGTAATAACTGGCCAGTGAGTTGGCGATGGCCAACACGTTGGTGAGGCTGGCGGGTGCGTCGCCTCCGAGAAGGTCGTACTGTGCCGCGGCGTCGACCGTCGGCATACAGGGACCCTGATCGCAACTGTCCGTAGGTGTTGAGCCGTAGAAGGTGATGCCGATGATCGGGATCGTGAGGCCTTCCGGGCCGCGCGCAAGGATGCCGCCGTTGGGGCGCATCGGATTGGCCAGCAAGAAGAACGAGGTCTCGGGCGCCGCGCCCCCGGGATTCTCCGGATCTCTCGGATCAGCAATCAGTTCCCTTTTGACCAGCGAAGCCACCACCGCACTCTGCGAATAGCCGAAATTGACATAATCCTCATACGCGGACGGGCCCGCGGCCACCGGTTCTTCGGAGTCGACGTCGTAACTCGCCTCTTCGTTGTAAACGCAGGCCGAGTTCCCGCGAACACACCCCTCCAGGCTCTCCACGCCTTCGGCGACCGAAGCGTCGAAGGTCTGGCTGCCGAACACCGGGAAGAACGCCGCGGGGTAGACGACCGCGTAAACATCACCGTCGACCTCGTCGATAGGCGGGATGTCGGGACTGATCGTTTCCGTGCCCGAGGCCGGGTTGATGAATCCCAGGACAGCGTTGCTCAAGTACTGGCTGATGTAGGCGGGGTCATCCGGGGGCGAGGTCAACGGGTGTTCAGTCCCGCCCATGATCAAAGCGCTCGCCGCCAGCTGAACCGCCGTTGCGGTCGTCCACGCCACCGCCACGGCGATCGCTGCGAATACCGCCAGAACCATCGCCCCCAGCGAACGCAGTGTCGTCTTCAGTCGAGCACCCTGCCCCCGCATCGCGTCTCCCTTTCACCCCTCGCCGCTGCTACGCAGACACCTCGTCACAGCTAACCACGCGGAAGCGCCGTAGCAAAATATTGTTCCGAACGGCAACATTGGTGTAACCGCTGTTACGCGCGTTTTCCACTGCAAATGCCGAAGGGCGGCCGTAGGCTACGGCGCAGACCCAACCGATGGAGGAGCAAATGGGCACGTCTATGAGAGCCGGCGTCATCGCGGTCGCGGCCGTGGCACTCGGCCTTGGCCTTGCCGGCTGCAGCTCTGACACCGAGGGCGAGGCGACGTCCGAGACGACGACCTCGGAGGAAGCGACCACATCGGAAACCAGTGCCTCACCCGCACCCACCACGTCTCCTCAAGCCCAAGGCGCCAATTACACGATCGTCGACTACATCCGCGAGAACGACATCACGGAGACCCCCGTCAAGCGCGGCGACCCCGCTTCGCCGACCATCGATCTGCCGATTCCGCCCGGCTGGAGCGACGCCGGGCCACGCAAACCTCAATGGGCTTATGCCGCAATAGTTTCCGATGACCCGGCCATGGCACAAGACCCCCCGACCATCATCGCACTGGTGTCGAAGCTGACCGGCAACGTCGACCCGGCGAAGATCCTCGAGTTCGCGCCCGGCGAGATCATGAACCTACCCGGATACGAAGGCGCACAGGAAGGCTCGCCGTCCACGCTCTCCGATTTCGATGCGGTGCAGATCGGCGGCACATATGCCAAAGACGGTGTCCTGCGGGCGATCGCCCAGAAGACCGTCGTGATCCCCGGCCAAGACGGGCTGTACGTCCTGCAGCTCAACGCCGACGGTCGCGAGGACCAGATGATGGCCCTGATGGACGCGACGTCGGTCATCGACGAACAGACCAAGATCACGCCCTGACTCAGGCGCGCGACACCGCCGACGCGGCCATCACCTGATCGGGCGTCGGCCGAACCCCGGTATAACGCTCGAACTGCTCGGCGGCCTGCAGCGCGATCACCTCAGCGCCGGTGATCACGCCGATGCCCGCCTCGCGCGCGGCTGTGATGAGCGGTGTCTCCGACGGCATCGCGACCACATCGAAGACGGTGTGCGCGTTGGCGATGGTTTCTCCGCCGAACGCCGTCCCGTTGGCCTCACGCCCACCGGCCATCCCCACAGGAGTGACGTTGACCAGTACGTCCGCGGTGTGCGCGCCGACCTCGGCGAGGTAGTCGTAGCCGAGCCGGTCGGCCATTGAACGACCGGTTTCAGGATTCCTGGCCACGATGGTGCCGTGGTCGAATCCGGCGTCGCGGAACGCGGTCCCGACCGCACTGGCCATCCCCCCGCTGCCGTAGATGAGCACGGACTGTGCCGGTTGCAAACCGTGTTCGGCGATAAGCCCCTGCACCGCAAGGTAATCGGTGTTCGAGGCGGTGAGCCGACCGTCGTCGTTGACGATCGTGTTGACGGCGCCAATGGAGCGAGCCGACTGCTCGATGTCGTCGACCAGCCCCAGCACATCCTGCTTGAACGGCATCGACACCGAACAACCGCGGATGCCCAACGCCCGCACTCCCCCGATCGCAGCGGCGATATCCGTTGTGGTGAAAGCCTTGTAGATGAAGTCCAGGCCGAGCAGGTCGTAGAGGTAGTTGTGGAACCGGGTGCCGATGTTGCTCGGCCGACCCGCCAACGAGATGCACAGCCTGGTGTCCTTGGACAGCGGAACGCGCATCAGCCGACCGCCCGCACGACCTGAGTGACCATATCGCGGATCTGCCTGGTCAGTTCCGTCGAGAACGGCGGATTGGCCGGGCGCGGCACGTCGATGGTCGTGGTGACCACCCCGAGGTCATCTCGCTGCCAGTGTGCGCCGTGGCGGGTGAGGATGGTACGCATGGGGTAGTTCTCGGCGAGCACACGCGCGGTGAAACGTTGTACGCCAAGGCCTTTCGCCGCGATCGCGAGCGCCCCCATGAGAAACGATCCGATACCTTTGTTCTGGTATGCATCGGCGACGGTGAACGCGACCTCGGCGACGGCCGGATCCGCTTCGTCGCGAACGAGCCGCGCATCTGCGACCACCGATCCGTCGGGACCGTCGGTCATCACCCACACGAAGTGGTGTTCGTAGTCGACCTCGAACAGGTAGCGCATCAACGACCTGCTCGGAACGAGCATCGATTGGAAACGCCGGTACAGCGTCTCGCTGGAGAATTCGACGGGACCCCTTGATGTCCGTTCGTTGTCGCCCGGCAGCACCGGCCGCAAGAACAACTCCGTTTCGTCACGCATGCGGACCGAAACGGGGCTGACGTATGCGGCGAGGCGCTGTCGGGCGGTGCTCAGCAGCCGGTCGAGCATGCCGGGGATCTCGAGCAGGATCGCGAACGCGTCGCGCGCCCCGACCCAACCGCGCACCGGTTCGGTGGCGATCACCGTCGCGGTGCGGGTGGTGTCTCGCAGCAATGCGATCTCGCCGACGATCATGCCCGGCGTCAGTCGCGCGACGGTGTCGTGTCCGTCGTCTCCGACGTGCGTGACCTCGGCAGCGCCGGAGCCGATCAACAAGAAGGACAACGCGAGTTCGCCCTGGTGCATGAGTACCTGGCCGGAGGCGGCGTTCAGAGGCGTCAGCTGGGCCGCGAGCGGCACGAGATCCTCGGCCCGATAGCCACGAAAGATTTCCAGCGCAGTGAGTTCGTCGGCGCGAACGCCGGTCAGCCCGGCCACGTCACGAGGCTACGGGCTGCTCGTCGCCACGAGCAAGAAACCGAGCGGGTCACCGTCAGCCGCGTCGGTCGCACGGCAATCAATGAATCGATCGGCCAGCAAATCGTCGGGGTTGGCGCGGGTCGGCCGCGGCGCTCCGCCACCCGTCGGAAGACAAGTCGCTACATGATGTGCTGCATCGATGCATTCGGCGGCCGCCCGCAACCCCAAGTTAGCACAACATCTGAACACCTAGACAGGTATTGAGGCCGCGCCTAGGCTGGCGCGGAGGCCCTTCTGCGCGACGCCGAAGCCACGTGAAATCCGGGCCAGCGCGGGTACACAGCGTCGACCCCCTTCAGAAAGGAAGTTCATGGCCGAGTACACACTGCCTGATCTTGACTACGACTACGGTGCGTTGGAACCGCACATCTCGGGCCAGATCAACGAGATTCATCACAGCAAGCACCACGCCACCTATGTGAAGGGCGTCAACGACGCGATCGCCAAACTCGAAGAGGCCCGCGCCAACGGCGACCACGCCGCGATCTTCCTCAACGAGAAGAACCTCGCGTTCCACCTCGGTGGGCACGTCAACCACACGATCTGGTGGAAGAACCTCTCGCCGAACGGCGGTGACAAGCCGACCGGCGAGCTGGCTGCCGCGATCGACGACCAGTTCGGGTCGTTCGACAAGTTCCAGGCGCAGTTCGCCGCCGCCGCCAACGGCTTGCAGGGCTCCGGGTGGGGTGTGCTCGGCTACGACACCCTGGGTCAGCGCTTGCTCACCTTCCAGCTGTACGACCAGCAGGCCAACGTCCCCCTGGGCATCATCCCCCTGCTGCAGGTCGACATGTGGGAGCACGCGTACTACTTGCAGTACAAGAACGTGAAAGCCGACTACGTCAAGGCGTTCTGGAATGTAGTGAACTGGGAGGACGTCCAGAACCGGTTCGACGCGGCCACCAGCAAGGCATCCGGGCTCATCTTCTAGTCTCTAGCGGGGCGGCCTCGCGCGCCGCCACGGCGATGATGGAGGCGCTTGTCGATGAGTGACGGTCAGTTCAGCACGCATACAGAGCTTTTCGATCTCACCGGCAAGCGCGCCGTCGTCACCGGCGGCACGAGCGGCATTGGCGTGATGATGAGCCGCGGTCTGCTGCAGGCCGGTGCCAGCGTGGTGATCAGCTCGCGAAAGGCCGACGCCTGCGAAAGGGCACAGGAAGAATTGTCCCGTTTCGGCCAGGTGCGCGCGATACCTGCGGACCTCTCACGACACGACGAGTGCCTTCGGCTTGCCGACGAGGTGACCGGTGGCGGCGAGCCGGTGCACATCCTCGTCAACAACGCGGGTGCGACCTGGGGCGAGCCACTGGAGAGCTTCCCCGATTCCGGGTGGGACAAAATCCTCAACGTCAACGTCAAGTCGCCGTTCTGGCTCGTTCAGGCGTTCCTGCCCGCGCTTCGTGCCGCAGGCACCGCGGACGATCCGGCCCGGATCATCAACCTCGGCAGCGTCGACGGCATCCGGGTGCCCGAGCTGCCGACGTACTCCTACAGCGCCAGCAAGGCGGCCGTTCATCATCTCACCCGTGTACTCGCCCGCGAACTGGGGCCACAGCACATCACGGTCAATGCCGTTGCGCCAGGGGCGTTCCCGTCGAAGATGATGGCCGCGACCTTGGATGCGTTCGGAGATGAGATCGCAGCGTCGGCGCCGCTGCGACGGATCGGGCGCGACGACGACATGGCCGGGATCGCGGTCTACCTCGCCAGTCGCGCAGGAGCGTTCCTGACCGGGGCGATCATCCCCGTCGACGGCGGACTGGCCACGACTGCGAGCAAGTGACTCGAGGGCGACGGGCAGCGAGGCAGAGCTGTCTGCTCAACAAAGAGGTTGACCCCGCCGACCGCCTCGCGGGTGGCACCGGTGCAACCCTCACCGATCGCCACCCACTGCCGCGAACTGTGCCCCACTTCGCAAGTCGGTAAACCGAGCCATAAAGCGAAGGTGGGTCGTCACGCCGGCCGCGAGATTCCGGTGGTCTCGGTGCAATCATCGGGCTGCGGAAACCTCGACTCTGACCTGATCAAACTCTGTGGAGCTAAGGGGAATCGAACCCCTGACCTACTCGATGCGAACGAGTCGCGCTACCAACTGCGCCATAGCCCCTGATACCGGTAGCAGGCTACCAGTCACCGGACGGCCGCCGAAAATCGACGGCCCCGATTTCCTGCGGCGGCCTTACTGCCCCGCCGCCCGCGGCAGGTCGAAGTGCCGCGCAAACGGCGCGTAGTCCAGATGCTCGAAGATCGGATCCTCGTCGTCGATCTCCAGCACCACCGAACCCGGCCGCCGCAAGCGCGCAGGCACCACGTCGAACTCGCGGTCATCGGTGTTCTCGACGCCCAGCCGCGAGCGAGCGATGCGCTGCGCACGCCTGCGACGCAGCCGCTCCTCGATCCGGGTCTGCCGCCGCAGGTAGCCCAGGTACAGCACGGTGAATCCGCTGACCGCGCCGCACAGCCACCACAACGTCGGGCTCAGCGTGAACGCCGCTGCCGCCGTCGTTACCAACAGCACGCCGAGCGCCGTCAACATCCGCTTGCGGAACCGGTACTTGCGCTCGCTGACCGCCGCTGCGGTCTTGGATTCGTGCCTGCGCCGGCGCGCCTCGGACAGCGAGTCGGCCATCCGCAGGTCTGCTTCGGACGGCGCTTCCAAGCCGGACGAGTCGTCGACGGTCTCGTACTCGTCGTCGGCGTCGACGTCCTCGGCTTCCTGCTCATCGACGGCCGCGTCGTCGACCGCCTCTTCCGCCGGCTCGTCGAATTGCAGTGTCAGCTCTTCTTTTTCGGCTTCCGGACGGTTGGACACCCCGACGGGCAGGGCACCGGAGTCTTCGCCGATGACATCGACGTCGAGGTAGTCGGGTTCCGTCTTCTCCTCGACGGCGACCGCGGCGGCTCGCACCACCGCGCGGCTGCTGACGGGTTCGGCTTCGGGTTCGATCTCCTCGTCGAGGTCTTCTTCGGTGGGGCGCCAGTCCGGATCGCTGGCATGGCCGGCGGCCGGACCGCGTCGTTTCAGAAGCCGCGCATTGCGGCCGCTGTTGAGCACGCGTGTGGACAGCGCGACATCACTGGTCCGGCGCACGGTGTCGCGCTTGCTGATCAGCATCGGCACGAGCACGAAGAGCCAGAGAACGACGAGAGATATCCACAGAAGGGATTGGGGGATGCTTGGCATGTCGCCTGCTCCTTTCCCCTAAAGGCTAGGTCTGTGACCTGCGCATCCGTGGGCGGCGCGCCGAAGCAATTACACACCTGTAATTCGCACAAGACAAGCACCAACAGTCACAAATGTCACATTGGTAACAGCGGAGAGCGTCCGGTTTTCGCGAGACGTACACCAGGGCGGTGTTTCGCCGTCGTTCGCGACCCTGTTGTACGTCTCGCGAAATCACACGACTAAGCCCACTCGGCGCGGCCCTCCCGCACCAGCGTCGCGGCCGCGGATCCGGCGACCTCTTCGATCGTGATGGCCACCAGCAGGTGATCGCGCCAGGCGCCGTCGACATCGAGATACCTGCGCAGCAGCCCTTCCTCCCGAAAGCCGACCTTCGCCAAAACCGCACGGCTAGCAGCGTTTTCCGGGCGCACCGTCGCCTCGACCCGGTGCAGTCCCACTGGACCGAAACAATGGTCGACCCCTAACGCCAAGGCCGCTGTCGCGACGCCGCCGCCGTTCACCGCCTTGGCCACCCAGTACCCGATCCAGGCCGATCGCAGTGCCCCGTACGTGACGTTGCCGATCGTGAGCTGCCCGCAGAACTGGTCGTCCAGTTCGATCACGAAGGGCACCATCCGGCCCTTGCGAGCCTCGGACCGCAGCCCCGAACACACCGAGGGCCACGACGTGATCGCGTGTCGCGTCTCCCAGTCCACACCGGCAGCCGGTTCCCACGGTTCCAAGTGCGCGCGGTCGGCCAGCCTGATGCGGCTCCACTGGGCGCCGTCTCGCAGCCGGACCGGACGCAACCGCACGACGCCGGCGGCCACACGCAGCGGACCCGCGGACATGGGCCAACCCGGGTGTACCGAACTCGACCGCCACAGGTTCACGTCGACACCCGCGCGGATCAGCCGCGTTGTGCCAGGAAAGCGACGTCGACGATCTCGCCGGTACGGACCGATTCGGCTTCGGTGGGCACGATGACGAGACAGTTCGCCTCGGCCAGTGTGGCCAGCAAGTGCGACGCGCCAGGCGCACCGCCGAGCGCCTGGACGAGGTACTCGCCGGTGTCCTGATCCCGCATGAGTTGACCGCGCAGATATCCCGTCCGTCCCGCGACCGACTCGATCGGCGACAACGCGCGGGCCTGCACGATGCGGCGGTGCGCATGCCGCTTGCCCAGCGACAACCGGATCAGTGGACGCACCATGACCTCGAACACCACCAGCGCGCTGACCGGGTTGGCGGGCAACAGGAACACCGGAACGCCGTCGCGGCCCAGTTGGCCGAACCCCTGCACCGAGCCGGGGTGCATGGCGATACGGGTCACCTCCATCTCCCCGAGCTCGGCGAGCACCGAACGCACCCCCTCGGCGGCCGCCCCGCCGACCGCCCCGGCGATGACGACCACCTCGGCGCGGTTGAGCTGACCCTCGACGACTTCGCGCAGCCGCTTGGGGTCGGTGTCGACGATGCCGACCCGGTTCACCTCGGCGCCCGCGTCACGCCCCGCGGCGGCCAGCGCGTAGGAGTTCACGTCGTACACCTGACCGTTGCCCGGTGTGCGGGAGATGTCGACAAGTTCACCGCCCACGCACATAACGGACAACCGCGGCCGCGGATGCACCAGGACCCGCTCCCTGCCGACCGCGGCCAGCAGGCCGACCTGCGCCGCGCCGATGATCGTGCCCGACCGCACCGCGACGTCGCCCGGTTGGACATCGTCGCCCGTTCGCCGGACATAGGCGCCCGAGCGCACGCCACGCAGCACCCTCACCCGCGCATCGCCGCCGTCGGTCCAGCGCAGCGGCAGCACCGCGTCGGCGAGCGTCGGCATCGGCGCGCCGGTCTGGACCCGCGCGGCCTGACGCGGCTGCAGTCTGCTCGGGGTCCGGGCGCCGGCCTCGATCAGTCCCATCACCGGCAGGCTCACTTCGCCGTCGGTCGGCTCTTCTGAGTCTCCGGCGTCACCGGCCTCGCCGACGCCGAGCACGTCGACGCTGCGGACCGCGTACCCGTCGATCGCGGCCTGATCGAATCCGGGCAGCGGCCGCTCGGTGACTACTTCCTCGGCGCACATCAACCCCTGCGCCTCGGCTATCGCCACCCGTACCGGCCGCGGCGCCACCGCCGCAGCCGCAACGCGTGCCTGCTGTTCTTCGACCGAACGCACTGCACCCCTATCTATGCGTCGGGGCTCATCAGCAGTCGATCAGCCCCAATCGCTCCACCAACCACCGCCGGAGTTCCGGCCCGTAGTCATCGCGCTTCAACGCAAAGTCAACCGCAGCCTTGAGGTAGCCTCCGGGATTTCCGAGGTCGTGTCGAGAGCCACGGTGCACGACGACATGCACCGGGTGCCCCTCGTTGATGAGCAACGCGACGGCGTCGGTCAGCTGGATCTCACCGCCCGCGCCGCGCGGAACGCGCCGCAGCGCATCGAAGATGGCCCGGTCTAGGACGTATCGACCGGCCGCGGCGTACGGCGACGGGGCGTCCTCGGCCTTCGGCTTCTCGTACATCCCCTTCACGCGCAACACGTTGGGGTTGTTCGTGTCGGAGACGGGTTCGACGTCGAAGACGCCGTAAGCACTGATCTCGTCGCGTGGCACTTCGATCGCACACAGCACAGAACCGCCGCGTTTGGCCCGCACCTTCGACATGGTCTCCAGCACGCCGGTCGGCAGCACGAGGTCGTCGGGCAACAACACCGCGATCGCGTCCTCTTCGGGGCTCAGCTTCGGTTCCACGCAGCTGACGGCGTGGCCGAGGCCCAGCGGCTCGGCCTGAACCACCGACTCGACCTTGATGAGGGCAGGTGCGCGCCTCACCTTCTCCAGCATCGACTTCTTGCCGCGGGCCTCCAAGGTGCCCTCGAGCACGAGGTCCTCCACGAAATGCGCGACGACCCCGTCCTTGCCCTCGGACGTGATGATGATCAGCCGTTCCGCGCCCGCCTCGGCCGCTTCCGCGGCGACGAGCTCGATGCCCGGTGTGTCGACGACCGGTAGCAGCTCCTTGGGGACCGTTTTGGTGGCCGGCAGGAACCGAGTGCCCAGGCCCGCCGCAGGAACGACCGCCGTGTGGGGGATCGAGACCAGAGGCCGTGTCATCGTTCACACACTAACGTCCATGGGCAGGTTGAACGTTGCGAGGTCGGGCGTGTTGAGACCGATTGGGGAAGATGACGTGAGCGCGACCAAGGCGGAACTGCGGGCCTCGATTCTGGTGGCCCGCCGGGCCCTGCCCGCGCACGAGCACGACGCCGATGCGCACGCGTTGACCGAGCATGTGCCAGCACTCGTCTCGGCCGAGACGACTGTCTGCGCCTACGTTCCGGTCGGCTCCGAGCCCGGCTCCCACGAGATGATCGACGTCCTTCACCGGCACGGTGTGCGGGTGCTGCTGCCGGTCGCCAGGTACGACGTCGCGGGTATCGCGCAGCCGTTGCAGTGGGGCGAGTACGCGCCCGGCGAATTGGCGGAGGGACGGTTCGGTCTTCTGGAACCCGAAGGGCCACGGCTCGAGCCCGAGACCATCGCGCTAGCCACGACATTGTTGATTCCCGCACTTGCGGTCGATCGCGGCGGTGTGCGGCTGGGCCGCGGTGCCGGCTTCTACGACCGGTCGCTGCGCTTGGCGTCGCGGTCGGCGCGGTTCGTGGCGGTCGTGCGCGACGACGAACTCGTCGAGAGGCTGCCCGCCGAACCGCACGACGTGTCGATGACACACGCGCTGACACCGCGACGCGGGCTGGTGGCTCTCGGCCGAGCGACTGGGCCGGGAATGACGCACGCCACGTAGCGGTTCTAGCACTTGAGCCGGTAGAGTGCTAACAGATCTGACCACCAGGGAGGGGTCCCGTGCCTACGTATTCCTATGCGTGCACCGAGTGCGGCGACAAGTTCGACGCAGTCCAGGCGTTCAGCGACGCCTCGCTGACCACGTGCAAGAAGTGCAACGGCCGGCTGCGCAAGCTGTTCGGGAACGTGGGCGTGGTGTTCAAGGGCAGCGGCTTCTACCGCACCGACAGCCGTGAATCCGCCAAGAGCTCGTCGAACGGCTCGAGCAACGGGTCCGGCTCCTCGGAGTCGAGTTCCTCGTCGGAGAAGACTTCGTCGTCGGAGAAGAAATCGTCGGACTCGGGGAGTTCGAGCACCTCTAGCAGTTTCTCGGGTTCGTCCAGCTCTCCGGCAGCGGCCGCCGCATCGAGCTGACGCTCGAAGTTATCCACAGGACGGCGAGTACCTCGCCCACCCTCCCGATGCGCTGCCTAACTTGGCCGCATGGGGGACTCACTCAATCCGTCGCCGCTGAATCGGATCACCGAGATTCTGCGGCCCGATTGGACACGCACGGTACTGGCCCGCCGCATCGCTGCGGGCGCTCTTGTGGTGCTCGCCGCTATTGCCGCGGTGCGTCCCGATCCCGATGACCAGCACGTCGACGCCGTCGTTGCCGCGCGCGATCTGAGCCCGGGAAGCGAGCTGACCGCCGACGATGTTCGTCGTGAAAAGCTCGATGCCGCAACGGTTCCCGACGGTGTTCAGACTGATGCCGCCGCCGTCGTCGGCGCCACACTGGCCGGCCCCGTCCGCCGGGGCGAAGCGCTCACCGACGTCCGCCTCCTGACGCCCAGGCTCGCCGAAGGAGCGGCGGGCCCGACCGCGCGCATCGTGCCGCTGTCGCTCGACGAGACCGCGGTGCTCGATCTGATCCGCCCGGGCGACGTGGTCGACGTGCTGGCCGCCGGCGGCGAACCCGATACCCGTCCGCGGGTGGTGGCCAGCGACGCGATCGTCGTGTTGGTGTCCGAAAAGCCCACGGCGACAGGCGCAGGCGCCGATCGCGTGGTTCTGGTGGCGCTGCCCGCCCACGCCGCCAACGAGGTGGCCGCCGCGACACTGGTGGAGACGGTGACGCTCACCCTGCACTGAAAGCGGGGCCGCTAGTACCCCCTACACGGGGTATTCCTGCCCTGTCCGGTGGCAACGCGGCTAACGTGCGTAGCTGTCGACCACATACCAGGCAGGGAGGATCTGAGACAAATGTTGAAGGGCTTCAAAGATTTCCTCGCCAGAGGCAACATCGTCGACCTCTCGGTCGCGGTGGTCATCGGTACGGCGTTCACGGGACTGGTCACCAAGTTCACCGACAGCATCATCGAGCCGCTGATCAGCCGCATCGGCGCGGGTGGTGAATCCGACTACGGCATTCTGCGCATCGGCATCGGCGGGGGCCAGACGATCGACCTGAATGTTCTGCTGTCCGCCGCAATCAACTTCATCCTGGTTGCGGCCGTCGTGTACTTCCTCGTCGTGCTGCCGTACAACCGGCTGCGCAAGAAGGGCGAAGTCGAGCAGGCCCAGGACACCGAGCTGACCCTGCTCACCGAGATCCGCAACATCCTCGCCGAGACCAACGGATCCTCCGGCGCACACAGCGCTGCCCCCGGCGCCGGTCCCGACCCCGACACCGCGAAGACCACGAGCGCCGACAAAACCTGATCGCAACGGAACAGCCCCCGGAGGGTTCCGGGGGCTGTTCTGTTGCTCGGGAGAGCGTTTGTCAGTTCATGTTCCACGGCTCGCCGTAAGTGGTGACGCTGTCGCCGGCCGACGAGATCAGTCGAGCGAACGGGCGCAACAACACACCACCGGCAGCGCCGGTGACCGTGCCGTGCGCATTGGACACCGCCACACCGCCGTTGGCGCCGGCCACATCCACCGAGAAGGTCGCGACCTCCTGGATGCCCGGGCCGTTACCGAGATCGGCGCTGATCGACGCCCCGGGGAACAGGTTCGGGGTGGTCAAGAAGCCCGCGCTCGGGTCGAGGTTCGGCGGCGCCTGGTCGAGCAGAACGTTCGGGGTCGTGTAGCTGAAGTTGATGCCCACACCCAGCGACCACGGGAAGCCGATCTGATAGCCCAACTCCAACGTGCCCTCGAACTCATCGGCACCCGGGCCGGCCACGATGTACTTCGCGCGGCCACTGTGGAACCACTCACGAGTCAGCCGGTTGCGGTCAAGAGGGAACACACCGTTGAGGAAGGTGTCCCACTGCTGAATGGTCAGCGTCCGGTCCTTGCCGTCGACCAGACTCAACTCATTGTCCAGGCCTGCGTTAGAGGTGCCCGTGCTCACGAACAATGACGTGACGGCTCCAGCGATCGCCAAAACCAGCGCCATCAGCACCCGACCGAATACCTTCATGTTCTCCCTAGCTAGTCGATGCGGCCCCCCTGTGGACCCGCAACTGGTGTCAGCCGTAGCTGGCGCTAGCGCCGCACGACGCATGAGTGCCATTTGAGCAAATGAGAGACCTCATGCTGCTCTAATGTTTCGCTCATCCGTTGACACGAGGAACATAACGGCGCTGACGGAAACCGGCAACGCGAAAGCGTGAGCCTCATCCGCGAAGCCCCGGCTATTCCCGCACGGTTCATTTCGGCTCAGCGCGCGAATAAGGCTTGTCACGAGCGGATTCCGCCGCCCTTTCGCGGGTATTGTGGGACTTCAAGCTCATCGTTTCGGGCGGGTGGGCGTCCGCGACGTGTGCTGCGGCACACCTGACCTCGATGCCAGCCATGATCACAGTTTCGGTGCTGTAACGCGCAGTGATCAAGATCACTAGCAAAGTGCTTTTGCTGTTTACCTAATGGCAACGTCCTGTTCCGCCGACAGCCAGAAACAAGACAGCCCCCGGAGATTCCCGGGGGCTGTTCTGTTGCTCGGGAGAGCGTCTGTCAGTTCATGTTCCACGGCTCGCCGTAAGTGGTGACGCTGTCGCCGGCCGACGAGATCAGTCGAGCGAACGGACGCAACAACACACCACCGGCAGCGCCGGTGACCGTGCCGTGCGCATTGGACACCGCCACACCGCCGTTGGCGCCGGCCACATCCACCGAGAAGGTCGCGACCTCCTGAATACCCGGGCCGTTACCGAGATCGGCGCTGATCGACGCCCCGGGGAACAGGTTCGGGGTGGTCAAGAAGCCCGCGGACGGATCCAGGTTCGGCGGCGCCTGGTCGAGCAACACGTTGGGGGTCGTGTAGCTGAAGTTGATGCCCACACCCAGCGACCACGGGAAGCCGATCTGATAGCCCAACTCCAACGTGCCCTCGAACTCATCGGCACCCGGGCCGGCCACGATGTACTTCGCGCGGCCACTGTGGAACCACTCACGAGTCAGCCGGTTGCGGTCAAGAGGGAACACACCATTGAGGAAGGTGTCCCACTGCTGGATCGTCAGCGTCCGGTCCTTGCCGTCGACCAGACTCAACTCATTGTCCAGCCCCGCCTGAGAGGTGCCCGAACTCACGAACAACGACGCGAGGGCTCCAGCTATCGCCAAAACCAGCGCCATCAGCACCCGACCCAAAACCTTCATAATCTCCCTAGCTATGTCGGCGGTCAGCCCTCGGCTCACCGTGCTCTGCAGTTGGCGCCTGGCACACCTCTGGTCCCAGCGGCACGAAGCCTCTGCGACCAGACGAGAGATCTCACTTGTCGCTGTTACGTGCTGTTCATCGTTTGTGACACGAGGAACATAACGGTCGGGCACAAACCCGGCAACGGGAGATCGCTGTACGAATGCGGAACGTTACCGGACCTGCTGGTTTGCCGAGGAGTCAGCCGGGTACTCGCCGTCGACCTGTCATCTGCGCATAACGCGGACCGATCGGTGAAGTCGGGAAAGGACCAGCGCCGCTGCGCTTGAAAATGCAACAAGGCTGGTCGCGCGGTGTCGGCTCGATGAGTCAATTGTGATGCGGCGGACGATTTTCGCGCAGCCAACGCTCGCGCTCGGCGTTCTCGTCGGTCGTCGGGGCGTCGCGCTCATCGCCCGAAATTCTCGGGATGACCTCGCCGAAGACGTCGTCGAGTGATTCGCGGTCAGGCCTCTGCCGCTCACCCACGAGAACGCCCAATTGTGATTAAGATCACATCTCTGAACTTACGCGCGGCGGGTCAGATGTCGAGGCTCGACAGCTGACCGATGATCTGGACCGCGAGCGGATTGAGGGTCGCCATCCCATCGCGGACCGCCGCACGGGAACCGGCAAGGTTGACCACCAGGGTGCTGCCCGAGATGCCGGCGAGGCCACGGGAAACACCCGCATCGATCATCCCCGCGGACAACCCCGAGGCGCGCAAGGCCTCCGAGATCCCGAGCAGTTCACGGTCGAGAATGTCGCGGGTGGCTTCGGGCGTCACGTCGCGGGGGGTGACACCCGTTCCGCCGACCGACACCACGAGGTCCACCCCGCCGATGACCGCGGTGTTGAGAGCGTTGCGAATCTCGACCTCGTCGGACGACACGACGACGACCCCGTCGACGACGAACCCGGCCTCCGTGAGCAGTTCGGTGACCAGCGGACCGCTGTGGTCCTCCTCGTCGCCGTGTGCGGTGCGGTCGTCGACCACGACGACCAGCGCTCGGCCCACCAACTCCCCTGGCTGCTCCATGACTGCAACCGTATATGCGGCCCGTGACAGCGGCGCGGCCACTCTCAGGGTGCTCACGTCGGTCGGCGCCATCACTGCTGCGCCTTACCCAGCGTGACCTGGACCGACTTCGGCTTGCCCGACGGGTCGAGATACGACAGCGTGACCTTTTCCCCAGGCGCCCTGGAGCGGATGGCGGCGACCAGCGCATCGGCGCTGCCGATCACCCGGTCGTCGACCTTGGTGACAACGACCCCGCTGGGTAGCCCTGCCGCGGCAGCAGCGCCACCGTCAGTCACCTCGACGATCCGAGCGCCGTCGATCGACGCGTCGTTGCCGACCTGCACACCCAGCGACGCGTGCGCGGCGGTGCCGTTCTTGATCAATTCGTCGGCGATCCTCTTGGCCTGGTCCACCGGGATCGCGAAGCCGAGGCCGATCGAACCGCTCTGCGCCGCAGGCCCTGCGTCGGCGCCCAGTGTGGCGATGGCGGAGTTGACGCCGATCAGCTCACCGTTCATGTTGACCAGCGCGCCACCGGAGTTGCCGGGGTTGATCGCGGCATCGGTCTGGATCGCGTCCAAGACGGTGTTCTGATTACGAGCGTCGCCGCTGGCGGCGACGGGACGGTTCAGCGCGCTGATGATCCCGGTCGTGACGGTGCCCTCGAGGCCGAGCGGTGAACCGACGGCGACCACGTCCTGACCCACCTGCAGGTTGGCCGACGAACCGATGGTGATGGGGGTGAGGTCGGAGACGCCCTGAGCCTTCACCACGGCGATGTCGCTACTCGGGTCGGTGCCGATGACGGTGAACGGGGCGCTGCGACCGTTCGAGAAGGTCACCTTGGTCTGGGCCCCGCCCGGGCCCGCCGAGGGGCCACTGGGACCGCCGGGACCGCCCTGGGCCGCCGACACCACGTGGTTGTTGGTCAGGATCAATCCGTCGGAGGACAGGATGATGCCCGACCCCTCTTCGGATGCCCGCCCCATGTCCGTCTCGAGCTTGACGACGCTCGGAACCACCTTCGCCGCGACCTGCTCCACCGAACCCACCGGCAGGCTGGCAGCGGGCACACTGGGCGCCGCGCCGTCGATCGATGACGATGCCGAGGGCCGGTCGGGCTGCGCCAGCAGCGCCACCCCCCCGCCGATGCCGGCCGACACGACCGCCACGGCAAGCGTTCCAGCCGTCAATGCCCCTGCGCGGGAACGCTTTTGCGGCGGCTGACCGGGCAGCGGCTGAGCCGCGCCGCGGTAGGGATCGTAAGGCGAGCGGAACTGCTGCTGGGTCGGATGCTGATGAGCCGCTTGCTGCTGCGTCGCATAGCGCCAGTCGTAGGGCTGCTGCTGGTAAGGGCCGGGGCGCTGAACGCCGCCAGGGTAGCCGGGCGTCCCATGCTCAGCGCCCATCGGCCGACGGCCGGGCGGCGGGGGCGGCGAATACCTCGGGTGATTCGTCATGTCGCTCGGGCTCTTCCTTTTCCCTCGTTCTTTGCGTGTTCCGACCAAATGGACAACGTTCGACTCAGGTCAACAGTGCCCCGTCGGGCTGAGAATCCACTTAGAGAACGTTCGGTTGATACCCAAACTTCGTTCCCCCATTCCCGCCGCTGTCAATCATCGTTGACACTTCGGCCCGTGCCGGGCTACTCGGCAGGGGCGTGTCGGGGAACGACCCACTCGGCGGCGTGATCATGCGCGGGCCGCCCCGGCAGCACGACGTGCATCGATGTACCCGGGGGTCGCCCGCCTGCAACGGTGTCTTCGATTCGCAGCGAACCGCCGTGTTTGAGCACGACCTGCTTCACGATCGCCAATCCGAGGCCCGAGCCCGACATCGACCGGGCCGTTGTGGACCGGTAGAACCGCTCGAACACCAGCGGACGCTCCTGAGGAGGAATGCCGGGGCCGTAATCGGAGACCACCAACTCGGCGTTCATCGCGTCGATCTGCATCAGTCGAACCGTCACCAGGCCGCCGGGAGGGCTCCATTTCGCGGCGTTGTCGAGCAGGTTGAGCACGGCGCGCGCCAAGCCGGCCGAGTCACCGTAGACCAACCACGGTGTGGTCGTCGCCTCGAACTCGATGTCGTTGCGGCGGCGTCGAACTCGTTCCAGCGACCGGTCCACGATCTCGGCGACGTCGACCATCTCGTGCACGGTGACACCCGCGTCGTCGCGCGTCAGGTCCACCAGATCACCGACCAGCGTGGACAATTCCTCGATCTGGGCGATCACGTCTGCCCGCAGTTCGGCCATCTCGTCCTCCGGCAACCGCGGCGCACCGGGTGCCATCGACGCCATCAACAGTTCGACGTTCGTGCGCAACGACGTCAGCGGCGTGCGCAGCTCATGGCCGGCATCGGTCACGAGGCGGGCCTGGCGTTCGCGCGACTCCGCCAGCGCGCGCAACATCATGTTGAACGCCTCGGTGAGACGGGCGAGTTCGTCGCTGCCGAACACCGGGATGGGCCGCAGGTCATCCGTGCGCGCGACGCGCTCGGCGGCCTGGGTCAACCGCGCCACAGGACGTAGGCCCGCACGCGCGACGGCACCACCCGCGATCGCGGCAACCGCAACCCCGATCCCGCCGACGATGATCAGCACCGTGCTCAACCGTCGCAGCAGCGCGGCGGTGGGGACCATGCTCTTGGAGATCAACAGCGAGCTGTCGTTGGACAGGTGCATCGCGAGCACCCGCTGATGATCGACGGTGCGCAGCGACATGATCAGATCCCCTCGCAGGACGGCCTTTTCGGGCTCGCCCAGCGGCAGCGTCTGCCCCTGTTGGTTGGCCGTGAAAATCGCTCGGCCGGGGATCACCAGCATCGCGTTGACGTCCGAGTACGCGGTGCCTTCGATGGCCTTGCTCGGATCGGCTTGCAGCGAGCCGCTTTCCATGAGCAACCGTGCCCGGTTGCGCAGTTGATTGTCGACGTCGTCGTACAACGCGCGCGACACCACCGCCCAGACCGCAACCGTGGTCAGGACAACGACCATCGCCACCATCGACATCGCCAGCAGCATCACACGCCACCGCAGCGACACCGAACTGGTTCTCGAGGGCGGTCGAGGCGATTCGGATTGGGGCACAGCCCCGTGATTCGGAACAGACATCAGGGAGGTGTTTCGCGCAGCACATAACCCACCCCGCGCACGGTGTGGATCAGTCGCGGCTCTCCTTCGGCTTCGGTCTTGCGGCGCAGGTAACCGACGTACACCTCGAGGGCATTACCGGACGTCGGGAAGTCGAAGCCCCACACCTCTTCGAGGATGCGACTGCGCGTCAGCACCCGGCGCGGATTGGCGATCAGCATCTCGAGAAGCGCGAATTCGGTGCGGGTCAGGCTGATTTGGCGTTGACCCCTGGTCACCTCGCGGGTGACAGGATCGAGCGTGAGATCGGAGAAGGTCATCGCGGCGGACTCCACGCCGTCGTCGGGGCCCGTGCGACGCAATAGCGCCCGCATCCGGGCCAACAACTCTTCGAGCGCGAACGGCTTGGGCAGGTAGTCGTCGGCTCCGGCGTCGAGACCCGCGACCCGTTCGGAGACGGAGTCGCGCGCCGTCAAGACCAGGATCGGCAGGTCGTCACCGGTGCTGCGGAGCTGACGGCACACCTCGAGGCCGTCCAGGCGCGGCATCATCACATCGAGCACCAGGGCATCGGGCCGATCGCTGGCGATTCGTTCCAGCGCCTCGACGCCGTCCCCGGCCAGTTCTACCGAGTATCCGTTGAACGACAGCGAACGGCGCAGCGACTCGCGCACCGCGCGATCGTCGTCGACGACAAGTATGCGCACAGCCACAGTGTCAACCCCCTGTCTGAGAGTGACCTGAGAGGCGCGCCGGACCCGGTGCGCCCGGCGCCGGGTTAGCGGCGGTCGAGGTCGATCAGGCCGAGGCGGGCGGCCTTGAGCAGCCGGCGCGGCACCTTGTGCTGCTGACCGGCGACGTTGACGCTCACGAGTTCCGTGCGCTTGGCCTTCCACTGCGCGCGCCGGCTACGGGTGTTCGCGCGCGACATCCTGCGCTTGGGCACAGCCATGGTCGAGATCTCCTCTTGAGGGGGTAAGTCTGGCGCCGCGCGCGCGGTTAGGCGCCGGCAAGTGTCTTTCAGGATAGCCAACGACCTGCGTAGCCTCCAAAACAGCGGAAGTCGATGCCCCGAACCTTGACGCGGTACCGCTGGTCATCGTTAACCTACCGGTTGGTTGGCAGCGTCCGCGACGAAGGGAGCCCGCGTGAGCTCTGCACGTGGTCCGGTCCGGATCGGCAACTGCTCGGGGTTCTACGGCGACCGGCTCGCGGCCATGCGCGAAATGCTCATCGGCGGCGATCTCGACTACCTGACCGGCGATTATCTCGCCGAGCTGACGATGCTGATCCTGGCGCGCGACCGCGCCAAGTCGGCTGAACGCGGCTACGCCAAGACGTTCCTGACCCAACTCGAGGAGTGCCTCGGCCTGGCACTCGACCGGGGTGTGCGCATCGTCACCAACGCCGGCGGGCTCAACCCGGCCGGGCTCGCCGCCGCGGTGCGGGCGCTCGCGGAACGGTTGGGGTTGACGGTCAACGTGGCGCACGTCGAGGGCGACGACCTGCTCGGGCGCGCGGACGAGTTCGGCTTCGGCTCGGTTCTGGCAGCCAATGCGTACCTGGGCGCCTGGGGCATCGCCGAGTGCCTCGACTCCGGCGCCGACGTGGTCGTGACCGGGCGCGTGACCGACGCATCCGTGACCGTCGGGCCGGCCGCCGCACACCACGGCTGGGATCGCACCGACTACGACCGGCTCGCCGGCGCGGTCGCGGCCGGCCATGTCATCGAATGCGGCGCCCAGGCCACCGGCGGCAATTACGCGTTCTTCGCCCGCGACTTTCCCGATCTCGGCGCTTTGACCCGGCCGGGGTTTCCGCTCGCCGAGATCCACTCGGACGGTTCCTCGGTCATCACCAAACACCCGGGCACTGACGGCGCGGTCACCGTCGACACGGTCACAGCGCAACTGCTGTACGAGATCGGCGGGGCGCGTTACGCCAACCCCGACGCGACGCTGCGCGTCGACAGCATCGAGTTGTCCGGCGACGGACCGGACCGGGTTCAGATCTCCGGTGTGCGCGGTGAGCCGCCGCCGCCCGCGCTGAAGGTCTCGCTCAACAGCATCGGCGGATTCCGCAACGAGATGACGCTCGTGCTGACGGGTCTCGACATCGAGGCCAAGGCGGAATTGGTGCGGCGCCAGCTCGAGGCGGCCCTGACGGTGAAACCGGCCCAGCTCGAGTGGACCCTGGCGCGCACCGACCATCCCGACGCCGACACCGAAGAGGCCGCGAGCGCCCTGTTGCGCTGCGTGGTCCGTGACCCCGATCCCGAGAACGTGGGCCGCCAATTCTCCTCCGCGGCAGTCGAACTCGCGTTGGCAAGCTATCCGGGCTTCCATGCCACCAGCCCGCCCTCTCAAGGGCAGGTCTACGGCGTGTTCAGGCCGGCCTACGTCGCCGCCGCCGAGGTGCCCCACGTCGCCGTGCACGCCGACGGTTCCCATGTCGACATACCGCCCGCGGGGGAAACTCTGGATCTGGCGCCTGTGCCGCCGGCCGCCCTCCCCGAGCCGATTCCGTTCGGCGAGACGAGACGCGCACCTCTCGGCCTCATCGCAGGCGCCCGCAGCGGGGACAAGGGCGGCAGCGCGAACATCGGCGTATGGGTGAGGACCGACCGGCAGTGGCGGTGGCTCTCACACATGCTGACCATCGACAAGTTACGCGAACTCCTGCCCGAGACAGCGGATCTGCCGGTCTCGCGCTACGTGCTGCCCAACCTCCGCGCGGTCAACTTCGTCATCGAAGACATCCTCGGCGAGGGTGTCGCCTACCAGGCCCGGTTCGATCCGCAGGCGAAGGGGCTCGGCGAATGGCTGCGCAGCAGGGTCGTCGACATTCCTGTCGAATTGGGTGAAGACATCCCAGAGGAGCTGTTGGCGTGAGCATTTGGCACACTCCCGAACGCGAACAACTGCGCAAGACCGTGCGGACGTTCGTCGAGCGTGAGGTGCTCCCCCACGTCGACGAGTGGGAACGCGACGGCGAGCTGCCCCGCGACCTGCACCTCAAGGCCGGCCAGGCCGGGCTGTTGGGCGCGGGGTTCCCCGAAGCGGTCGGCGGGGGCGGCGGCGACGGGGCCGACGCGGTGGTGATCTGCGAGGAGATGCACTACGCCGGCTCACCCGGCGGAGTGTTCGCCTCGCTGTTCACCTCGGGAATTGCAGTGCCGCACATGATCGCTTCGGGCGACGAGCGGTTGATCGAGACGTACGTGCGGCCCACTCTGCGCGGCGAGAAGATCGGCAGCCTCGCGATCACCGAACCGGGCGGCGGCTCGGATGTCGGACACCTCACGACGAAGGCGGTGCGAGACGGCTCGGGAGATGGGGACTACATCGTCAACGGCGCCAAGACGTACATCACGTCGGGTGTGCGCGCCGACTACGTCGTGACCGCGGTGCGCACCGGCGGGCCGGGCGCGGCTGGGATCTCGTTGATTGTCGTGGACAAGGGGACTCCCGGCTTTGAAGTCACCCGCAAGCTGGACAAGATGGGCTGGCGCTCCTCGGATACCGCCGAACTGTCCTACACCGACGTTCGGGTCCCCGCCGCCAACCTCGTCAGCGTGGAGAACTCGGGCTTCCTGCAGATCGCGGCGGCGTTCGTCTCCGAACGGGTCGGACTCGCCGCGCAGGCCTACGCCGGCGCGCAGCGCTGCCTCGACCTCACCGTCGAGTGGTGCCGCAACCGGGAAACCTTCGGCCGCCCGCTGATCTCACGACAGCAGGTCCAGAACACGCTGGCCGAGATGGCGCGGCGGATCGATGTGGCACGGGTGTACACCCGCCACGTCGTCGAACGGCAGATTCATGGTGAGACCAACCTCATCGCCGAAGTGTGCTTCGCCAAGAACACCGCCGTCGAGGCCGGCGAATGGGTGGCCAACCAGGCCGTCCAACTGTTCGGCGGCATGGGCTACATGGCCGAGTCCGAGGTCGAACGTCAGTACCGCGACATGCGGATCCTCGGGATCGGCGGCGGCACAACCGAAATACTCACCTCACTGGCCGCCAAGACGTTGGGATACCAGTCGTGACCGCTCTTCGATCCACGCTCGACACCGCATCGCCCACGTTCGGCGAGGCGGCGGCCGCGATGACCGCCAAGCTCGCCGAACTCGACACCGAACACGCCAAAGCGCTGGCCGGCGGCGGCGAGAAGTACGTGCAGCGGCACCACGACCGCGGCAAGCTGACCGCCCGCGAGCGCATCGAGCTGCTGATCGACCCCGACTCACCGTTTCTGGAGCTGAGCCCGCTCGCCGCGTGGGGCAGCGACTTCACCGTCGGCGCCAGCGTGGTCACCGGCATCGGTGCGGTCGAGGGCGTCGAATGCTTGCTCGTCGCCAACGATCCCACCGTCAAGGGCGGCACCAGCAACCCGTGGACGCTGAAGAAGATCCTGCGCGCCAACCAGATTGCATTGCAGAACCGGCTGCCGCTGATCTCTCTGGTGGAGTCCGGCGGGGCGGACCTGCCGACACAGAAGGAGATCTTCATCCCCGGCGGGCAGATGTTCCGCGACCTGACCAGGTTGTCCGCGGCCGGCATTCCAACGGTCGCCCTGGTGTTCGGCAACTCGACCGCAGGTGGGGCCTACATCCCCGGCATGTCCGACCACGTCGTGATGATCAAGGAGCGGTCCAAGGTATTTTTGGCCGGGCCGCCGCTGGTGAAGATGGCCACCGGCGAAGAAGCCGACGACGAGTCTCTCGGCGGAGCCGAAATGCACGCCCGCACCTCGGGTCTGGCCGATTACTTCGCGCTCGACGAGGCCGACGCCATCCGCATCGGGCGCCGCGTCGTCGCCCGGCTGGACTGGCACAAGCGAGGCCCGAAGCCCGCACAGGTCGTCGAACCCCTCTACGACGCCGAAGAACTGGTCGGCATCGTGCCCGCGGATCTGCGCATCCCGTTCGATCCGCGCGATGTGATCGCCCGCGTCGTCGACGGGTCGGAATTCGACGAGTTCAAGCCGATGTACGGCTCGTCACTGGTGACGGGGTGGGCAAGGCTCTACGGTTACCAGATCGGCATCCTGGCCAACGCACGCGGCGTCCTGTTCAGCGAGGAGTCGCAGAAGGCCACCCAGTTCATCCAGCTGGCGAACCGGTCGAACACCCCACTGTTGTTCCTGCACAACACGACCGGATATATGGTCGGCCGCAAGTACGAGGAGGGCGGCATGATCAAACACGGCTCGATGATGATCAACGCCGTCTCGAACTCGACCGTGCCACACATCTCGCTGCTGATCGGAGCCTCGTACGGCGCTGGTCACTACGGAATGTGCGGCCGCGCTTACGACCCGCGGTTCCTGTTCGCCTGGCCCAGCGCCAAATCCGCGGTGATGGGCGGAACACAGCTGGCGGGAGTGCTGTCGATCGTCAGCCGCGCCGCCGCCGAGGCCCGCGGCCAGGCCGTGGACGAGGACGCCGATGCTGCGCTGCGAGCCGCGGTGGAAGCGCAGATCGACGCCGAATCGCTTCCGATGTTCCTGTCGGGCCGGCTCTACGACGATGGCGTGATCGATCCCCGCGACACCCGCACCGTCCTCGGAATGTGTCTGTCCGCCATTGCCAATGGCCCGATCGAGGGGACGTCGAACTTCGGCGTCTTCCGGATGTGAGCGCGATGTCCTCGTCTCCCGAAACAGAACTCATGCGCGATATCTCGCGGACGTCTCGATCACATCTTCAGACTCGGCGCGGGAGAAGCACATGATCACTCGAGTTCTGGTCGCCAACCGCGGTGAGATCGCCCGTCGGGTGTTCGCGACATGCAGGAGACTCGGCATCGGTACGGTCGCCGTCTACACCGACCCCGACGAGCGCTCCCCGCATGTCGGCGAAGCCGACGCGCGGGTACGCCTGAGCGGCCGCACCGGATACCTCGACGTCGATCAGCTGATCGCCGCGGCTGCGGCCGCAGGCGCCGACGCCGTTCATCCGGGATACGGGTTCTTGTCGGAGAACGGCGATTTCGCGCGCGCGGTAGGTGAGGCGGGCCTGACCTGGATTGGGCCGCCTCCCGCGGCGGTCGCCTCGATGGGCAGCAAGATCGAGGCGAAGAAGATGATGGCCGCCGCGGGTGTCCCCGTACTCGACGAGCTGGACCCCGACGGCGTGACCTCCGATCAACTGCCCGTGTTGATCAAGGCCTCGGCGGGCGGCGGGGGCCGCGGCATGCGCGTGGTGCGTGAGTTGTCGGAGTTGCCGGGCCAAGTCGAAGCCGCCCGCAGGGAGGCGGCATCCGCATTCGGCGACCCGACGGTGTTCTGCGAGCGCTACCTGGCCAGCGGGCACCATGTTGAGGTTCAGGTGCTCGCCGACGAACACGGCACCGTCTGGGCGGTCGGTGAACGCGAGTGCTCGATCCAGCGGCGCCACCAGAAGATCATCGAAGAGGCGCCCTCGCCGCTCGTCGAGCGCACACCGGGTATGCGCGCCAAGCTGTTCGATGCCGCGCGGCTTGCCGCGACCGCGATCGGCTACACCGGAGCCGGCACCGTGGAGTTCATGGCCGACGCGTCCGGCGACTTCTACTTCCTCGAGATGAACACCCGGCTCCAGGTCGAACACCCAGTGACCGAAGCGACCACCGGCTTGGATCTGGTTGAACTGCAACTGCTTGTCGCCGACGGGGGCAGGCTCGACGCCGAACCGCCGCCCTCACGGGGCCATGCCATCGAGGCGCGCCTCTACGCCGAAGATCCGGCGAAGGGCTGGCAGCCGCAGGCAGGCACCGTGCACCGGTTCGAGGTCCCGGCCAACGTCCGGGTGGATTCCGGGGTGGTCGACGGATCGGTGGTGTCGATCTTCTACGACCCGATGCTGGCCAAGGTGATCTCCTATTCGCCCCACCGTCGCCAGGCGGCCGCCATCCTCGCCGATGCACTGTCGCGCAGTCGCATTCACGGCGTGCGCACCAACCGCGATCTGCTGGTCAACGTGCTTCGTCATCCGGCGTTCCTCGACGGCGCCACCGACACCGCGTTCTTCGACACCCACGGGCTGGGAGCATTGTCGGCACCGCTCACCGACGACCGCACGGTCGCGTTGTCGGCACTGGCCGCCGCCCTTGCCGATGCGGCCGAGAACCGCAGCGCTGCGACGGCATTCGCGGCAGCCCCCAGCGGTTGGCGCAATCTGGCGTCGGGGCATCAGATCAAGCGATACGCGGACATCGGCGGCATCGAGCACGACGTCCGGTACCGGTTCACCCGCTCGGGTCTCGAGTTGCCCGACCACGACGACGTGTCGCTCCTCTCGGCATCACCGACGCGGATCGTATTGACCGTGGCAGGCGTGGACCGGCCGTTCGAGGTGGCACGCTACGGCCAGGACGTGTTCGTCGACTCACCCTCGGGCCCGGTGCATCTCACCGCCAAACCCCGGTTCGGGGACCCCGACGACGCCGTCGCTCACGGCTCGTTGTTGGCGCCGATGCCCGGCTCTGTGCTGCGCGTCGGCGCCGCGGCCGGCGACACCGTCACCGCAGGCCAACCGCTGGTGTGGTTGGAAGCCATGAAGATGGAGCACACCGTCACCGCACCCAGCGACGGTGTGCTCGCCGAACTCAACGTCGAACCCGGTCAACAAGTCGATGTCGGCTTCGTCATCGCCCGAGTCGTCGCCCGATCCGAAGGAGAACAGTGAGCAGTTTTCTCGAGACCGAAGAGCAGCACGCGTTACGCAAGTCGGTCGCCGCGATGGCCGCGAACTTCGGCCAGGATTACTACCTGGAGAAGGCCCGCGCCGACGAACACACCGACGAGTTGTGGTCGGAGGCAGGCAAACTCGGGTTCATAGGGGTGAATTTGCCCGAAGAGTACGGTGGCGGCGGCGCAGGCATGTATGAGCTGTCGATCGTGATGGAGGAGATGTCGGCGGCGGGCTGCCCGCTGCTGCTGATGGTCGTTTCGCCCGCGATCAACGGCACCATCATCGCCAAGTTCGGCACCGACGACCAGAAGAAGCGCTGGCTGCCCGGCATCGCCGACGGGTCCATCACGATGGCGTTCGCGATCACCGAACCCGACGCCGGTTCCAACAGCCACCGCATCACCACCACCGCGCGCCGCGACGGCGCCGACTGGATCCTGTCCGGCCAGAAGGTGTACATCTCCGGCGTCGATCAGGCGCAGGCGGTGCTCGTCGTCGGCCGTGCCTATAAAGAGGGAGCCCACAAATCCGAATCTCTTCGCCCGGCGCTGTTCATCGTGCCGACCGACACAAAAGGGTTGAGCGCGAACAAGATCGAGATGGAACTGGTCAGCCCGGAGAACCAATTCCAGCTCTTCCTCGACGAGGTCCGGCTGCCCGCCGACGCATTGGTCGGCTCCGAGGACGCCGCGATCGCGCAGCTGTTCGCCGGCTTGAACCCCGAGCGCATCATGGGCGCCGCGAGCGCGGTCGGCATGGGCCGGTTCGCGATCGACAAAGCCGTCGACTACGTCAAGACCCGTCAGGTCTGGAAGACACCGATTGGCGCCCACCAGGGGCTGTCACACCCGTTGGCGCAGAACCATATCGAGATCGAACTGGCGAAGCTCATGATGCAGAAGGCGGCATCGCTGTACGACGCGGGAGACGACGTCGGTGCCGCCGAGGCGGCGAACATGGCCAAGTACGCCGCAGGTGAGGCCTCGGTTCGCGCGGTCGATCAGGCGGTGCAGTCGATGGGCGGCAACGGCCTGACCAAGGAGTACGGCATCGCCGCCGCGGTGACGGCGTCGAAGCTCGCCCGTATCGCGCCGGTCAGCCGGGAGATGATCCTGAACTTCATCGCGCAGACCTCTCTCGGGCTGCCCCGTTCCTACTGATAGGGCCGTACTGATGAGCGCACTGGTCGGCTACGCGGTCGACGGGCCCGTCGCCCGACTCACCCTCGACTCACCGGACAACCGCAACGCCTTGTCGACCACGCTGGTCGAACAGCTGCACCAGGGCTTCACCGACGCCGTCGCGGATCCCGGCGTGCGGGTCGTCGTGCTGGGTCATACCGGCGGAACATTCTGTGCGGGAGCCGATCTCAGTGAAGCCGCGGGGCGCGACCCGGGCGACCTGGCCGTCGACCGTGCCCGCGAGATGACCCGGCTGCTGCGCCGCATCCTCGAGCTGCCGGTCCCGGTGGTGGGCGTGATCGACGGGCACGTCCGCGCCGGCGGGCTCGGGCTGGTCGGCGCATGCGACGTCGTGGTGGCCGGCAGCAAGAGCACCTTCGCGCTGACCGAGGCCCGCATCGGTGTGGCGCCGTCGATCATCTCGTTGACCCTGCTCCCCAGGATGACCAGTCGCGCGGCGAGCCGCTACTTCGTCACCGGCGAGAAGTTCGGAGCCGCGGAGGCGGCCGACATGGGGCTGATCACGATCGCGTCCGACGATGTCGATGCCACCGTCGCCGAGTTGACCGCCGCGATCAGCAAGGCGTCGCCGCAGGGGTTGGCGACCTCGAAGGCGTTGGTCACAGCGCCCATCCTGGAATCCTTCGACCGTCGCGCCGAAGAGCTCACCGCGCAGAGCGCGCAGTTGTTCGTCTCCGAGGAGGCCCGCGAAGGCATGCTCGCTTTCCTCGAGAAGCGCCAGCCGAGGTGGGCCGGCTCCGCCGAGTCCTAGGGCACCGCCGACTGTTCGGACGACGGTGGTGGCGGATCTGGCAAGCGGTTGTCGCGCTTGGCTTTCCACCGCGTCGGCAGGCGCCCGATCGCCTCGCCGGGAACGAACGCCAGATACAGCACGAACATCGCGACGCTGAAGAACGCGACGTTCAGGTTGACCATGATCGTCAGGTGCATCACCACGCCCGCCGCCAGCACCCAGTACCGCCAGCGTCTACTCCAGACGAGGATCGCCAGCGCCAGTTCGATCAACAGGGTGCCCCACGCGATGAGGTTCACCAGGATCGCGTTGCCCGCCAACCACTCCGGAGCAGGCAACAGCGCCCATCGGCCGTCGGTCCCCCATGCGTAGAAGACCGCTGAGCCGTCCACCCAGCTCTTGTTCGCCAGCTTCGCCTGGACGGTCGCCAGGTAGATGATCGACAACTGGATCTGCAGCAACCGGACCGGCCATACCGCCCTGGCCTGCGCAGTCCAGAACGTACCGGCGAGCCGTCGCTGGTCCAGCGACAGCGCCGCACCGCACGACGAAAGCGCCAGAACCAGGGCGGTGACGGTGAGGATGGAATCCCCGGCGTTGAAGAAATGCTCACCGCGTCGCAGAAAAGACTGCAGCAGAACGAAAACGAGGACCGCCGCCAGCCGACTGTGCCAACCGAGAGTCATCGCGACGGCGGCCACCAGCAGCACCGCCCACCCGGCGAGAAGCGCGTTGTCGCCCGGCCATATCTGGAAAATGCTCCACTGGAAGTTCACCCGGGGATGCTCGGGCTCCACCCCTTGACTACCGAAGACGCCGAGAAGATCTGGGAGCAGCGTCAGGCACCAGGCGACGATGACGAGGCCGAACCCGATCCGCACGAGACCCAGCGGGTAGGCGGGCCGAGCGGTGAAGAAGAAGGCGTTCCAGCGGTGGGCGGCGGAACCCCACGTCGACCGGACTCGATCCCCCGCGGTCATCGCGCGTCCACCAGATCCTCTTGGTAGAGGAGTTTGGAGGCTACGGGGCGCCGGGTCTCGGCCGACTCCTCACCCGGCGCGGTCAACGTCTCGGTGTGCAGCAGCATCGTGACGCCGACGGCCTTGTCGTTCGGCTGACTCACCTCTCGGACCACCCAGTGGGCCAGCTGCCGCCGGAAGTCGGAGTCCAGAAGGGCGGCATACCTGAGCAGCAGCCAACGGTCCCACCACCCGACGCCGCCGGCGCCGGGCTCGAAGGTCCACACCCGGGTCTGACCGCCAGCGAAGCGCACCTGCACCTCGACGGAGTCTTGGCGCCTGCTCGGGTTGGCATACATCGCCCAACTCTGGTCGAGCGCGGCGGGCACCGCGATCGGCTCGACGACGGGAAGCAGTTCACGCTTGATCGGCGAGTCGGGCAGGTTGCATACGATTCCGACGACCACGAAGACCACGATGCCGATACTGATGACCACCCTGCCCACGGGCGAGCTCTCGAACCGCTGTTGCAGAGTGTTCAAGCCGCCAAGGCGAGAGCTGCGCTCCTGCTGCTCCTGCTGGTCTGGCGTCACGGTTCTCGCCTCTCGTCGGGAACACCCTAATTCACCGTGTGATTCTCGCCGTGTCGCCGCGTCTGCGCAGAACTCGGCGCCTCCGAAGGGCTTGACCACGGGCATAGTGTGAGGCTGATGTCACGTACGGTTCTCGTCACCGGGGCAACGGGCACGCTGGGCCACCGCGTGGTACCGGAGGCGATCGACGCCGGCCACGATGTTCGGGCGCTGAGCCGCAAGAGCCATGTCGGATACACCGGCGTGCACTGGGCCCAGGCCGACCTGCTGACGGGTGCGGGCCTGGACGCGGCGGTCGACGGTATCGAGGTCGTGGTCAACTGCGCGACGCAACCGATCGGCGACAAGGACGTCACGGCGATGCGCAACCTCGTCGCCTCGGCCCGCCGGGCCGGCGTCGCGCACATCGTGCACGTGTCGATCGTGGGCATCGACCGCATTCCGCTGCCGTACTACCGCACGAAGCTGCGCGCCGAACAGGTCCTCGAAGCGTCCGGCGTCGGCCACACGGTGCTGCGGGCGACACAGTTCCACGACCTGATCCGGACCATCTTCGCCCTGCAGCGGTACTCCCCCGTGATGTGGGCGTTTCGCGGGGTGCGGTTTCAGCCGATCGACACCGCCGACGTCGCGGCGCGGCTGGTGGAACTGGTCGGCGCCGAACCGGCGGGCCGGGCGCCGGACGTCGGTGGGCCCGAGGTGCACACCCACACGGAGTTGGCGCGCATGTATCTCGAGGCCACGGCGAGCCGGCGCCGGCCCCTTGCGGTACCCGTGCCTGGTCGAATCGGGAAGGAGTTGCGATCGGGCGCCAACCTGGCTCCGCACAACCGGATGGGGGTGCTCGGGTTCGCCGAATTTCTGGCAGCCGGGAAATAAAGTTCGCCCATCTAGATTCTTCGCCCTCGCGAGTCAGGGCACAGTTTGGCCTACTTGCTTGCATGTGCCACGGTTCGTCGTACGCTCGTATCCGATGAGCAATCCAGCGTCGCGGAGCGGTCCGATGCGTGCTGCTGACACCGATCGAATTCAGGTGGCACAGCTGCTCACTGATGCCGCCGCCCAGGGCCGACTTCAACTCAACGAGTACGAGGACCGCCTGACCAGGGCGTATGCCGCGCAGACGTACGACGAGCTGGACCGTTTGTCGGCTGACCTGCCCGGCGCGATCACGCGGGGGCGCAGCGGCGGCCCGTGCCGGCCTGCGCCGTCGACGATGCTGCTGGCGATCATGAGCGGCTTCGAGCGCCGCGGTCGCTGGAACGTGCCGAGGCGGATGACCACGTTCGCCCTCTTCGGCGGCGGAGTGGTGGATTTGCGGTACGCCGACTTCACCTCACCGGAGGTGGAAATCCACTCGTACTCGATCTTCGGGGGCCAGACGATCCTGGTGCCGCCGGAGGTCAACGTCGACCTGCGTGGCGTCGGGGTGATGGGCACCTTCGACCGGTCCGTGGAGGGTGAGGGCTCGCCTGGCGCGCCGTGCGTGTGCATCCGCGGCTTCTCCCTGTGGGGCCGAGTCGGCGTCAAGCGCAAGAAGCGCAAGGCCGCCTGATCCCACCGGCGTCAGCGTCGTCGGCGAGACCTCAAGTAGTCACCGACAACCGCGGCGCCCAACCCGTCGAGGTCGGGCACCACCACGCGGCCCTCCACCCGCCGCGCCACCTGGTCGATGAACCGCGCCAGCCCCGGATCGTTTCCCAGCCGGAAAATCGTCACCTGCGCGCCGAGCGCGGCCACCTCGTCGAAGCCCTTGACCGTGTGGGCGATCGTCCGCGGATGCGGCGGGTAGTCAAAGAACACAGCAGAAGAGCGGTCGTCGTTCACGCCGCGCTCCAGGTGTGCGGTTGGCTCACCGTCGGTGACCACGAGCACCACCGGCTGGGCGTTGGAGTGACGGCGCAGATGGCGCGCGGCCAACGAGAGCGCATGGTGCAGGTTGGTGCCCTGCTCGTACACGCCCTCCAGGCCGGTGAGCTCGGCGGCCGTCACGGTTCGGGCATAGCGTCCGAACGCGATGATCTGTAACGCGTCCGACCGGAACCGCGTGCTGACGAGATGGTTCAGCGCCAGCGCGGTGCGCTTCATCGGCAGCCACCGGTTCTCCATCACCATGGAGAACGACGTGTCGACCAGCAGCGCCACCGCCGCCTGGGTGCGCGTCTCGGTCTCGGAGATCTCGACGTCCTCGACCGTGATCTGAATGGGTGAGCCCGGGCTCGATTCCGGATTCCCGGCTTGGCGCAGCACCGCGTTGGTGAGTGTGCGCGTCACGTTCCACGGCTCGGTGTCGCCGAACGCCCACGGCCGGGTCGCGCCGGTCAGCTCGCCGGCCGCGCCCGCCCTGCGGGTGTCACGCTCACCGTGCCTACCCGAAAGCTGTTGGGCCACGTCGCGAAGCGCCGTCTGCCCGAGCTGGCGCATCGCCTTGGGCGACAGCCGCCACTGGCCATCGGACCCGCGGTCGAGGAACCCCTGGTCCATCAGCGCCCGTTCCAGCTCGGCCAGCGTGCGCGCGTCGACGGCGGCGTCCTCACCCAGCTGGCGGGCCAACATGTCCAGATCGACGTCCTCCATCGTGGCGCCGGCATAACTCTGCGACAGCGCCTCGGCCAACTGCTCGAGTTCGGCGATGTCGGCCATCGCCTGAGCGCCCTCACCCATGCCGAGCGGGTTGTCCCCGGAGAAGTTCGACGAACCGCCCCAGTCCTCCCCGGGCCGGGCCGCCTGCAGATGGGAGTCGAGGCGGTTCAGCGCGTTCATCAGCGAGGGGGAACCGAATGCCTGTTGCGCCAACGCATCCAGCTCGGCGCGCTGCTCGGCGCTCAGGCTGTTGCGGAAGCGCTGGGCGGCCGCGGCCCGCTGGGCCAACGAATCCAACAGTTCGTCGACGTTGCGCGGGTTCTCGGGGAAGAACTCGCCGTGCTTGTTCATGAAGTCGTCGAAGTCTTGCTGGGAGTCCTCGCCCCTGGCGTGCTTGTCCAACAGCTCGTTGAGGTCGTCGAGCATCTCGTTGACCCGCTGGCGGTCCTCGTCGGTGGCGTTCTCCAGCGCCTGCTTCATACCCGCGAACCGCTGATCGAGCATCTCGCGGCCGAGCAGATCCTTGATCTGCTCGTACTTTTCGCGGCCCTCGGGGCTTCGCCATTCGTAGTCCGACAGCTCCTGGACGGCCTTGGCGGGCGACGGCGGCAGCGACTCGATGCGCATCTCGTTGAACCGCGCGTCGTCGTCCAGAGCACGCGCCAACTCCTTGCGTTCGGCGAGCACCGCCTCGTCGAGGAGCTTCTTGACCTCGGCCAGTGTGCCGTCGAGGTTGTTGCGCTGCAATAACTCCCGGCGCCGACGGTTGGCCTCGGCGGCGAGTTTGTCGGCGCCGCGCATGTTCTTGGTGCCGCGGCGCAACATCTCCGACAGCGCGCGGCGCGGCGAACTGCCCTCCATCACGTCCTGGCCGATCTGCTCGAGCGCCTCGCGCAAATCGATCGGGGGCGCCAGCGGGTCGGGCCCGCCGGTGTATCGCGAATACCGCGAGACGTGTCTAGCCATAGGTCGTTTCGCCCTCGTCCGACACCTTGTCTATCCGCTTGGCCAGATACAGCGCCTCGAGTGCCAGCTCCACCGCTGCCGCTCGCTGCCCGTCGGACTTCGCGTCGAGCCGCTGTTGGATCTCGGCGATCGCGGGTACTTCCGGCACAGCGGCCAGCACCTCACGCGCCGAGACCCGATCACCGGTGGTGACAGCCGAGCCGTTCTCGATCGCGACCACCAGTGGTCCGACATCGATGCCGCCGAGCAGCCGTTGTGCGGTGTCCGCGGTGGCCCGCCGCAGCAGGTGCTCGAGCACCGCCTGCTCGCGCCCCTCCTCACCGGACTCGAACTCGAGCTTGCCGCGCAGCACGTCGACGACCGAGCCCAGGTCGACCACGCGGGCCACCGGCTCCTGCTCCCCGAGCACCGCCGACCGGTGACGCGCGGCCGCGGCGACGGTCTCGGCCGCGGCGATCGCGAAGCGCGCCGAAACCCCTGAGCGCTGGTCGATCGACCGCGACTCGCGCAGATAACGGGCGAACCGTGCCAACACCTGGATCAGGTACTCGGGCACCTCGGCGGCCAGGTGTGCCTCCTGGGTGATGACGCCAACCTCGGCGTCGAGTTCCAGCGGGTAGTGCGTGCGGATCTCGGCGCCGAACCGGTCCTTGAGCGGGGTGATGATCCGACCGCGGTTGGTGTAGTCCTCCGGGTTGGCGCTGGCGACCACGAGGACGTCGAGCGGCAACCGCAACGTGTACCCGCGAACCTGGATGTCGCGCTCCTCCATCACGTTGAGCATCGACACCTGGATGCGCTCGGCGAGGTCGGGCAGTTCGTTGATCGCGACGATGCCCCGGTGTGCCCTCGGGATCAGGCCGTAGGCGATGGTCTCCGGGTCGCCGAGGCTGCGGCCCTCGGCCACCTTGATCGGGTCGATGTCACCGACCAGGTCGGCCACGCTGGTGTCGGGGGTGGCCAGCTTCTCGGTGTAGCGCTCGCTGCGGTGCCACCACGCGATCGGCAGGTCGTCGCCCGAGTCCGCCGCGCGCCGGATGGACTCGGGGGTGATCGGGTCGTACGGGTGCTCGCCCAGCTCCGACCCGGCGATCACCGGGGTCCACTCGTCGAGCAGACCTGTCAGCGCGCGCAGCAGCCGGGTCTTGCCCTGACCGCGTTCGCCGAGCAGCACCACGTCGTGGCCTGCGATCAGCGCCCGCTCCAACTGCGGAATGACGGTGTCCTCGAAGCCGAGGATGCCCGGCCACGCGTCGCGTCCCTCCGCCAGAGCGGCCAGCAGGTTGTCCCGGATTTCTTGCTTGACGCCCCGCTCGCGGTGGCCGGAGGCCCTCAGCTCGCCGACGGTGCGGGGTAGATCTTGGGGTTGAGTCACCACTCCAAGCTACGACTTGTCTCGCGCGCGTGCGCTCCCCGCGTCGACTCAGCCCGCCGACGGCGGCAGAAGTTGGAACCCGTCGAGGATCGTCTGGCTGTCCCGCTTATACGTCGGGTCCTCGGGAACCAGCGTCTGGACGGTCACGCTGACCGCGAAAGTCTGTCCTTCGGTGCGCATCACCGCGCCGAGCGCGACGGCCGGATGCGGCGCGACGTTGCCCATCACCGGCATCTGGTAGTCAAACATCCTGGCGGGCACTCCGCACACCGTGCCCTCGGTCTCAATAACGTCCGTGGCGCCGATGCCCGACTCGAGCGCATCGCGCATGTTGGTGAAAATCAGGCCCGGATCTTGCACACCGGGCGCGCTCTCGAGCGTCACCACGACGTTCGGCGTGAACCCCTGCGCAGTCAGGTCGTCGTTGCGCATGGCGAAGCGGATCAGTTCCGAATCCATCATCGTGGTCCGCTCCCACCCCGGCGGCGTCGGGATCCTCATCACCGGCTCGTTGTCGTTCTTCGCCGGGATCGTCGTCAAAGGATCGTCGACGGCCTCGCACTGCGACGAGTCGAGTCCGCCGGACTCGGCCGCCGCCGACAGGTCCTCACCCGCGACAGCGCGTGCGTCGTCGACGGTCCGCGTGCAGGAGACCAGCAGGAAGGTCGCCAGCAGCAGGGCGGTGGCGGCGCGCGACGCAGTGACCATGCTGTGCAACATAACCACCTCCCGCCGTCTTCGGCGGAGATCAACCAGACATCAGTGCGCGAAGTGCCGTGCACCAGTCAGGTAGAGCGAGATGCCCGCTCTGGCAGCGGCTTCGGTGACCTGCTCGTCGCGCACGGAACCGCCCGGGTGGACGATCGCCTTGACGCCGCCTTCGGTCAGCACCTCCAGCCCGTCGGGGAACGGGAAGAACGCGTCGGAGGCGGCGACCGCGCCGCGCACCCGGTCGCCGGCCCGCTGCACCGCGAGCCGGGCCGCATCGACGCGGTTCACCTGGCCCATGCCGACACCGACCGTGGCCCCGTCCGCAGCGACGACGATCGCGTTCGACTTGACCGCCCGACACACCCGCCACGCGAACTTGAGGTCCGCCAGCGTCGCCGGATCAGCGGGCTCGCCGGTGGCCAGCGTCCAATTGAGCGGGTCGTCGCCGTCAGCGGTGAACTCGTCGCGCTGCTGTACCAGCAGGCCGCCGCTGATCTGGCGGAACTCGGTGCCGCCCGGCCGCGGTTCGGAGGCCACCAACACCCGGATGTTCTTCTTACGGGTGAGCACGTCCACCGCGCCGGCTTCGTAGGCGGGCGCGATGATCACCTCGGTGAAGATGTCGGCGACGGTTTCGGCCATCTCGACCGAGACCGCGGTGTTGGCCGCGATCACACCGCCGAACGCCGACAGCGGATCGCATTCGTGGGCTTTGCGGTGCGCGTCGGCCACCGACTGCGACGAGATCGCGATACCGCACGGGTTGGCGTGCTTGATGATCGCCACGCAGATCTCGGGGTGGTCGAAGGCGGCCCGCCAGGCAGCGTCGGCGTCGGTGTAGTTGTTGTAGGACATCTCCTTGCCGTGCAACTGCTCGGCCTGCGCCAGGCCCGGCCACCCGGCGTCGTCGCGGTAGAGCGCGGCCTGCTGATGGGGGTTCTCGCCGTAGCGCAGCACGGCACTGCGCCGCCACGTGCCGCCCACCCACGCGGGCAGCTTCTGAGCCGGCTCCTCCGGCGCGAGCACGGCACCCATCCAGGAGGCGACGGCGACGTCATACTCGGCCGTGTGCCGAAACGCCAGAGACGCCAGGATTTTTCGTTCGGCCAGCGTGAACCCGCCGGACCGCACCGCGGCGAGCACACCGTCGTAACCCAGCGGGTCGACGACCACCGCGACGCTGGGGTGGTTCTTCGCGGCGGCCCGAACCATCGACGGGCCGCCGATGTCGATCTGCTCGACGCATTCGTCGATGCTCGCGCCGGAAGCGACGGTCTCGGCGAAGGGGTAAAGGTTGACCACGACGAGTTCGAAGGCCTCGACGCCGAGATCGGCCAGCGCCGAGACGTGTTCGGGCTTGCGCTGATCGGCGAGCAGTCCGGCGTGCACCCGCGGGTGCAGTGTCTTGACCCGACCGTCGAGCACCTCGGGGAAGCCGGTGACCTCCTCCACGGGTGTCACCGGAACACCCGCGGCGGCAATGGTTTTCGCGGTCGACCCGGTGGAGACGATGCTGACCCCGGCCTCGTGCAGCCCGCGGGCCAGCTCGGCGAGGCCGGTCTTGTCGTAGACGCTGATCAGCGCCCGCCTGATCGGCCGCTTGCCCTCGGTCATCCCAATGTCGCCTTTCGTCCCGTCCAGGTCACACCGCGGACAGCCACCGCGGCCAGTATCTCGGCCAGAAGTCGCCGTTCGACGACCTTGATCCGTTCGTGCAGTGTCGCCTCGTCGTCGTCATCGAGGATGGGCACCGCCTCCTGCGCCAGCACCGGCCCCGTGTCGGTTCCCGCGTCAACCAGATGCACGCTGCAGCCGGTCACCTTGACGCCGTAGGCGAGCGCATCGGCTACCGCATGCGCGCCGGGAAAGGCGGGCAGCAGCGCCGGATGTGTGTTGATGATGTGGCCCATGAACCGCGAGAGGAAATGCGGCCCAAGGATTTTCATGAATCCAGCGGAGACGATCAGATCGGGCTCGTATGCGGCGGTCGCTTCGGTGAGTGCGGCGTCCCACGCCGCCCGGTCCGGGTAGTCGCGCAGTCGCACGGTGAAGGACGGAACCGAGGCGGCCGCAGCGATGTCGACGGCAGCGCAGTCGCGGTCCACGCCGACGGCGACGATCGATGCGGGATATTCGCCCGCGGTGGCGTCCAACAGCGACTGCAGCAGCGAGCCGGTACCCGACGCCAGCACCACAACCCGCGCAGGAACCTTCGGTGGTACGCGGAGGGGTTGCTGCACGCCTGGCAGCCTAATGGGTGCCGGGCGGACCGTCGTCGTCCGCCATGAAGTGCTCTTCGGGGTCGTCGACAATGTCGTTGGCGGTGTCGTTCGGTGGGTCCGGGGGGGTGTCAGCCTGGTCCGCGGCTTCGACGCCCGCCTCGGCTTCGGATTCGGCTTCGAGGGGCTCATCGCCGACGACCTCGGGCCCGTGTTCGGGTTCGGCGTCGTCGGAATCCGGCTCGGATTGGGGCAACGGCGCTGCATCAGCCTCCACGTCGGATTCCGGGTCGACGTCGGGGTCAGGGGCGACGACCGTCTTGGGCGCCCGCGGTCTGCGGGCCACGCCGCCGGCCATCACCACCGTCAACGCGCCGATTCCGGCGAACCACAGAAACACCGCGGGCCCGAACGTCGTCTGATCGACGCCGACGTCGCCGAAGTTGCCCAGCCGCCCACCGCCGGCGTAGCCGAGCAGCGCCATGGTGAGTGCGGCCAACGCCGACGCGACGATTACTTTGCCCATCGCCGGGCCCACCGGAAGCGGACGTCGCGCGCACTGCTGCCCGACCGCCACCGCCGAGGCCGCCGCGACGATGAGCAGCGCCACCCACACCGGGCCCAGCGGCGGCGAGGGCACCGCCGCGAGCACCGGCAGTGCGGGAATGTCGCCGCCGAAGACGGTAAAGGAACTGAAGGTGGCCAGCCCGACGTGTGCGCTCGACCCGACCGCCACCGCCGCCGTTCCGATCAGCACGTTCGGGATGTACAGCACCGACAGCACAGTCAGGCTGAACTGGCCGAACATCGAGTCGGTGATCGAGTAGAGCTCGTCCATCGTCGACCAGTGCACAACCAGCGAACCCGCCATCACCACACCCGACAGGCCGACGAGCGCGAGCACACCCGCGACCGCGGCGCGGACCGCGTCCGGCAGCCAGGCAGGCAGCGAGGCACGGCCCGAGGTCGGGGCCATCAGCCGCCCCCCGATCCGGGACCCGACGCCGACCATCGCGCCGATCGCGTGTACGGCCAGCACGCCGCCGAAGGCGCGCAACGCGTGCGGGGTCTGCAGTTCGGTGAGCACCGAGGCGGCGTCGTGGACGACGGCCAGCGCGATCGCGGCGATCAGCAGCGGCCCGCCCAACGCCGAGGCCACCACCCAGCGCGTCACGAACCACGAGGCGTTGGGACTGGTCGCCGCCGCGGTGGTGCGCGCAGTGCCCCACACCATCGCCAGCGCGGGCATCAGAGGCAACACCCCGAGCTCGGCGCCGCCGATGGACACCGGCACCAGGTGCACGCCGAGCCACATGCTCGCGATCGCGCCGAGGGCGCCCGTCATGTCGCTGTTGGCGATCAGCAGTTGCAGCAACACGATCGCCGCGATGACGACAAGCGCCACCAACGACGGCCCGAACGCGACCCGGAGCAGCTCACGCGCCTGGCGTGCGCCGACTGGCCGTTGATCCACTGGTTGAGCCGCTCCTGTGTCAGGCTGCCGTGCGGCGGTGACGCACGCGCGGCTCAGACTACTGGCTCACCTCAGGAAGGCGGCGGACCCGACTGCGAGGAAGACGACGGTTGCTCCGGGGTCTGCGTCGTCGGTGAGGATGTCTGCGAAGACGACGACGGCGGTTGACCGTACGCGGGGAAACCGGTCGGCGGTGTCGCCGGACCCTGCTGCCCCTGCTGGCCCTGCTGCCCCTGCCCCTGCCCCTGGAGATGGCTCTGTTGCTGGGCTGCCGGGTAGCCGCCGGTCGACGGGCCGCCCGGATAGCCGCCCGGGTAGGTCGAGGGGTATCCCGGCCGCTGCTGCGGTCCCCCGTGATGCTGCTGGCCCTGGTGACCGTAATACGGGCCCGGTGCGCCGTACTGCTGATGCCCGTAGGACTGGTCGTACTTCGGACGCGGCGCAGGCGGCGTGATGACGCCCGACTCGAACAGCAGCGCCGCCACCGCGATGATCGCCTGGAACAGCGAGAACGCGATGATCAGGTACAGGCCCCAATCGATCGCGGCACCGCTGGGCCGGTTGATCACCTCGGCGATGATCAGGAGGAACGCCGCGACCGCCAGCACTGCGTACACCGACGTGTGGACGCCCTGCCTCGGCAGGAGCGCCGTTCCGGCGAGCAGGCCCGCGACGAGGGACGCCGCGACGGCGAGCACCAGACCGAACGAGCTTCCGCTGATGGTGCCCAGGCCCGGGAAATCCGACGCGGAAATCGTGAACAGGGGCGCAAAGCTCGCGAGGTACACCGCCAGCCCCAACAGCGCCACGGCGGCGGCCAAGTAGAGAGGCAGCTTGCTCGCGACGTCGGAAGCCGAGGATGAGCTCTCCGGCGTCCTGCCGAACTGCTGCGTCGGCGCCGAGAACTGGGTGGTCGGCTGCTGTGCTTGCGGGTATCCCGGGCTACCGGGTGGTCCTTGGGGGTACGACATGGCCTCTCCTGTGCTCGGGCGGGCTTCGAAACCACGCTAGCGCACAGCGCGTCATGCAGAGACCAGCACCGGTTCGCCCACGGTGTCCTGCTCGGCCTGTTCGATTTCGCGGACCAGCGGCAACACCTTCGCGCCGAAGTATTCGATCTCCTCCTGGAAGTGCAGGAAGCCGCCGAGGATCAGGTCGACTCCGCGTTTGCGGTACGCCGCAATGCGTTCGGCGATCCGCTCGGGTGTGCCGATCAGCTGCGCGCGGAAGCCGTCGTTGTACTGCACCAAGTCCTCGAACGTCGAATCCGCCCACATGCCGCGCTTGTCCGCGGTCGCGTTGCCGGCCTGTTGGACCGCGGCGCGAAATCCCTCCACCGCGGGTCTGTTCGCTTTGGCGACGATCTCTTTGAGCGTCTCCTTCGCCTCCTTCTCGGTGTCGCGGGCGATGATGAAGCCGTTGAGCCCGAACCGCACCTCGCGGCCGACCGTGCGGGCGTGCCCGCGAACGTCGACGATCTGCTCGGTCACCCCGTCGTAGTCCTTGCCGTTGGAGAAGTACCAATCCGCATAGAGACCGCCGTTGCGCCGCGCGGCCGTGGAGTTACCACCTTGGAACAGTTCGGGATTGGGCCGCTCGGGGGTGTTGAGCGGTTTGGGTTTCAGCGTGAAGTCGTGAATGCGGTAGAAGTCGCCGCGGAAGTCAACGTCGTCCTCGGTCCAGATCTTGCGCAGCACTTGGAGGAACTCCGCGCTGCGCCGGTAGCGCTCGTCGTGCTCGAGCCACGGCTCACCGAGGTGGGTGAACTCGTCTTTGAACCATCCCGACACGACGTTGACCGCGAACCGGCCGCCGCTGAGGTGATCGGCGGTGGCGCCGAGCTTGGCCAGCACCGCGGGCTGCCACAGCCCCGGATGTACGGCCGCGATCACCTTCAGTTTCTGCGTGGCCAGCAACAGCGCCAACGAGAAACTGGTCGACTCGTGCTGGTACTCCGCGCCGTAGCTGGCCTCGTAGCGGACCTGGGACAGGGCGTACTCGAAGCCGTTGTTCTCCGCGGTCCTGGCGAGCTTGGCGTTGTAGTCGTAGTTCCAGTCGGTGCGCTGTTCGATGTCGCTGGTCACCAGTCCGCCGCTGACGTTGGGCACCCAGTAGGCGAACTTGACGTGCTCGGCGATGCGTTCGGTCGTCATGGTCTGACATGACAACAGTCACCGGCTCTCCCGTCGCCGGTATCGCTCGCTGTGAGCCAAACCCGCGCTTGCCCCCTAGACTGAAACACGTTCTAATTCTGGGCATGGATTACGGGCTCGTTCTGTTCACCAGCGACCGCGGTATCACGCCCGCGGCGGCGGCCAAGCTGGCCGATGACCACGGTTTCACCACCTTCTACGTGCCCGAACACACCCACATCCCGATCAAGCGGCAGGCCGCGCATCCGACGACCGGCGACGAGTCGCTGCCCGACGACCGCTACATGCGCACGCTCGATCCCTGGGTCAGCCTCGGCACCGCGGCGGCGGTGACCTCGCGCGTCCGGTTGTCGACCGCGGTGGCGCTGCCGGTGGAGCACGACCCGATCACGCTCGCGAAGTCGATCGCCACGCTGGACCACCTGTCCGGTGGCCGCGTGAGCCTCGGGGTCGGGTTCGGCTGGAACACCGACGAACTCGCCGACCACAATGTGCCGCCCGGTCGCCGGCGCACCATGCTGCGCGAATACCTCGAGGCGATGCGGGCGCTGTGGACCCAGGAGGAGGCATCCTACGAGGGCGAGTTCGTCAACTTCGGACCCAGCTGGGCGTGGCCCAAACCGATCCAACCGCACATCCCCGTCCTCGTCGGCGCGGCGGGCACCGAGAAGAACTTCAAGTGGATCGCCCGATCCGCCGACGGCTGGATCACCACACCGCGCGACTTCGACATCGACGAGCCGGTCAAGCTACTGCAGGACACCTGGGCGGGCGCGGGCCGGGACGGAGCACCGCAGATCGTCGCCCTCGACTTCAAACCCGACCCCGAGAAGCTCGCCCGCTGGGCCGATCTCGGTGTCACCGAAGTGCTGTTCGGCCTTCCCGACAAGTCCGAAGACGACGTCGCCGCGTACGTCGAACGGCTGGCGGGCAAGCTGGCCGCCCTGGTCTGATCAGGGTTTACCGAAGCCGGCCGCGCCCAATACCCGCTGTCCCGCCTCGCCCGTCACCGCGTCGACGAAGGCCCGGGCAAGGTCGCGTTGCGACGAATCTTTCAGCGTCGCAATCGGATAGACGTTGACCACATCGGCGGCCTCCTGTACGAGCACCACGGTGACGCGGGCTCCTGCATCTCGGGCATCGGTGACATAGACGATTCCGGCGTCGGCCTGACCGCTCGTCACCTTGTTCAGCACGTCGGTGACCGATGATTCCTCGCTGACGGGCGAGAGGTCCAGTCCCGCAGCCACTTCGATCTTCCGTGTCGCCGACCCACACGGGACCTGAGGGGCACAGACCACGACGCCGATCCCGGGTCGGGTGAGATCACGTATCGTCTTGACCCCCTTGGGATTCCCCGCCGCTACCACGATCAACATGGTGTTGGACGCGAACTTCACTGGGTCACCCGCGAGCAGTCCGGCGTCGGCGACCTTGTCCATGTTCACGGTATCGGCGGAGGCGAACACGTCGGCGCGCGCGCCCTGCGTCAACTGCGTGGCGAGGTCGGAGGAACCGGCGAAGGAGAACTCCACCCGAGTGCCGGGGTGGTCTTTTTCGAACTGCGCACCGATCTCGGTGAACGCCTTCTTCAGCGACGCCGCGGCGAACACCATGAGCGAATCACGTTCGGACCCTTGCCCGCATCCGATGGCCAGGGTCAGGAGCAGCGCGGCCAGAAGCGAGAGAGGCTTCACGACTGCTCCTCCCTTGCGGTCAGGCCAGGCTGGCGCGGTTGATCTTCTCCGCCGGACGCACGGTGATCGCCGCACCGAGCGGATCTCCATCCGACATCAACGCAACGAGATTCTCCTCCTCGGAGATCGCCAGGAACCGCGAGTTGTCCGAATCGAGTCTGCCGATGATGATCCCGGTGCGGACCGGCCAGTCGTAGCGAACGGAGTAGGTCTCGATCGTCGCGCGACCGTCGGGCCGCTCGGTCACCGGAACCTTCGGCAGTGCCGCGACGTCCGCGTCGAGGTTCTCGCTGTCGTTCGTCCGCCAGTCGACAGGCAGCGTCGAATAGATACCGACCGAGTACTTGCTCATGGTGCCGCCGTTTGCTCCCACGAAGCCGAAACGTCCCGGCTGATCGCGCATTTGGGAGACCGTCTCGGCGATGGCGTGCAGCGAGTAGCTGTTCCCCGGGCCGCCGAAGTACGGCAGGCCGCCGGTCACAGTCAAGCCCCGCGGATCGTCGCCGTCGATGCCCAGCGCCTCGCAGGCGACATACACCGGGAAGGGAAAGCAGCTGTACAGGTCGAAGGTGGCGATGTCGTCGACACCGATCTGGGCCACCCGCAGGGCTTCTCGCACGGCGTGCACGGTCGCGGGGCTGGCGCCGAGGTCGACGCGGTCCAACAGGTCCTGCTCGGTCAGGTCCGAATGCCCGTGCAGGTATACCCATTTCTCCTCGGGCACCCCGAGTCGGCGTGCGGCCGCCACCGACATCATGATCGCGGCGGCGCCCTGGTTGACCTGATCGCGGGCCACCAGGAGGCGGGGGTAGGGGTCGCAGATCATCCGGTTGTCGTCGGTGACGGTGACGATCTCCTGCACCGACCGTTCGACTGGCGACGACGAAAACGGGTTCTTTGCAGCGACTTTCGACAACGGCGCGAACAGTTCGGCCATCTGCCTGCGGTATTCGGCGACGCCGAGTCCCAACCGGCTGCGACGCGCGTTGTCCAGCAGCCCGTATTGCACTGCGGCACCGGTTAATCCGTGCGATGCGGTGTACTCGGTGAAGTACTTGTGGATCTGGTGCCCGCGGTCCTCGAGCTGACCCTCGACGTGTTCGGTGAAGTCGGGTTTGGTCTGTCCTTGTTCGGCGGCGCGGCGCCAGTAGCGGGCCGTCGAACCCGGTTCGGAGCCGATCACCATCGCCACGTCGAACTCACCCGCCGCGATGGCGCTGCCCGCCTCGGTGACGAGCTTCTGCGGCCCCTGCCCGCCGACCGGTTCGAGCACGACACGGGCCGGATCGCCGCCGACGCGCCCCATCACCGACCGCGGATAGTTGTTCGACTTGCCCAGCGTCGCGGGCATCGGCCCGGAGATCTCGAACTGGCGCAGCGCGTACACCGTCTCGATGGCCTGCGCGGCCGCCGCGGCGTCGACTCCGGTGTCGGCGAGCGCGGCACGCACCGCCTCGGTCGCGAGGTCGACCGCCGACATGCCCCGATAGCCGGGATCGTCGATGCGCTCGGTGAACTGCCCGACGCCGACGATGACCGGGGTCCGGGAATCGACCATTACAGACCTCCTGACAACTGTTAGTTCGTCAGGCTAATCGAGCAGTAGAACGTGTTCCTAATCCTGCGGCGCACTTCACACCCGCGCAGGGCCTGCCACAAGCCGCGAGCGACCGCTTTTGCACACCAGACAGCGGCGTGTTGTGCACAGACACGGTCGCTCGCGCCAAAGAGAGTGGAGCGCGCGCTACAGGCTCTGCAGGATCTCCCGGGCCAGGTTGGCGGTCTCCGACGGTGTCTTGCCGACCTTGACGCCCGCGGCCTCCAGCGCTTCCTTCTTCGCGGCGGCGGTGCCCGAGGAGCCCGACACGATGGCGCCGGCGTGGCCCATGGTCTTGCCCTCCGGTGCGGTAAACCCTGCCACGTAGCCGACGACGGGCTTGCTGACGTTCTCCTTGATGTAATCGGCCGCGCGCTCTTCGGCGTCACCGCCGATCTCACCGATCATCACGATGACCTTGGTGTCGGGGTCCTTCTCGAATGCCTCGATCGCGTCGATGTGCGTGGTACCGATGACGGGGTCGCCGCCGATGCCGATGGCGGTCGAGAACCCGAAATCGCGCAGTTCGAACATCATCTGATAGGTCAGCGTGCCGGACTTCGACACCAGGCCGACCGGGCCCGGACCGGTGATGTTGGCAGGCGTGATCCCGGCCAGCGCCTCGCTGGGCGTGATGATGCCCGGGCAGTTGGGGCCGATGATGCGGGTCTTCTGCCCTTTTGCAACGTTGTAGGCCCACGCATACGCGGTGTCCTGCACCGGAATTCCCTCGGTGATGACGACCAGCAGCGGGATTTCCGCGTCGATAGCTTCGATGATCGCGTCCTTGGCGAACTTCGGCGGCACGAACACCACCGACACGTCGGCGCCGGTCTCCTTCATCGCCTCGGCGACGGAGCCGAACACCGGCAACTCGACGTCCTTGCCGTCCTTGTCCTTGTGCGAGACCGTCGTGCCGGCCTTGCGGGCGTTGACACCGCCGACCAGCTGCGTGCCGGCCTTGAGCATCAGCGCGGTGTGCTTGGTGCCTTCGCCGCCGGTGATGCCCTGGACGATGACCTTGGAGTCCTTGTTCAAAAAGATCGACATGAGGTGCGTCCCTTACTTGTTCGCCAGCTCGGCGGCTTTGTCGGCTCCGGAGTCCATGGTGTCGGCCTGAATCACCAGCGGGTGATTGGCCTCGGCCAGGATGCGGCGACCCTCTTCGACGTTGTTGCCGTCGAGACGGACCACGAGCGGCTTGTTGGCCTCGTCGCCGAGGATCTTCAGCGCGTTGACGATGCCGTTGGCGACGGCGTCGCACGAGGTGATGCCGCCGAACACGTTGACGAACACGCTCTTGACCTGCTCGTCGTTGAGGATGACGTCCAGACCCGCGGCCATCACCTCGGCCGAGGCGCCGCCGCCGATGTCGAGGAAGTTCGCCGGCTTCACGCCGTTGTGCTTCTCACCCGCGTAGGCGGTGACGTCCAGCGTCGACATCACCAGGCCCGCGCCGTTGCCGATGATGCCCACCGACCCGTCGAGCTTGACGTAGTTGAGGTCGTGCTCCTTGGCCTTGAGCTCCAGTGGATCGGTGGCGTCGCGGTCCTCGAACTCGGAGTGCTCGGGATGCCGGAAGTCGGCGTTGCCGTCGAGCGTGACCTTGCCGTCCAGCGCCAGGATCTGGTCGTCAGGAGTGCGCACCAGCGGGTTCACCTCCACCAGCGTCGCGTCTTCGCCGACGAACACCTCCCACAGCTTGGCGATCGTCACCGCGGCGGCGTCGAGCACCTCCTCGGGCAGATGGCCCTTCTTGGCGATTTCACGGGCGAACGCCTCGTCGACGCCTTTGGTCGCGTCGACGGGAATCCTGGCCAGCCGGTCCGGCTTGGTGGCGGCGACCTCTTCGATCTCCATGCCGCCCTCGACCGAGCACATCGCCAGGTACGTGCGGTTGGCGCGGTCGAGCAGGAAGGAGATGTAGTACTCCTCCGCGATGTCGCTGGCCTCGGAGACCAGCAGTTTCTTGACGATGTGGCCCTTGATGTCCAAGCCGAGGATGTTCTGGGCGTGGGTGAACGCGTCGTCGGCGGTGGCCGCGTACTTCACGCCGCCCGCCTTACCGCGGCCGCCGGTCTTGACCTGCGCCTTGACCATCACCGGCTTGCCGATCTCCTCGGCGATCGCCTTGGCGTCCTCGGCGGTGTCGGTCACCCGACCGGGTGTGGTGGGCACGTTGTGCTTGGCGAAGAGCTCTTTCGCCTGGTATTCGAAGAGGTCCATTGGCTGTGGAACGTCCCTGTCTCTAGCGCGTCGATTGCGGAGTTGTTGGGCCGAAGGCTCGGTGGAACTTTATCCACACGCCCAGAACGTGTTGGCACCGCCCACCGCTCATGTGGTAGATCTCACCAGCTCGGCTCAGTGATACAAATCACAATCTCCCGCGGAATAGGCTCTCGGCTTGCAGCCGTCGTCGCGAGTTGGTTAACGTGCCTCTGGTCTCGATAACGCTTTGGTCACGACAGGCAATCCCGCAGGCTTCTCGACAGGCAAGGACACCCCAGGTTGGCTTCGCACCGTTCGTCCGGATCTCATCGCAGATCGTCGACGAACCGGCAAATCAGCCGCCGTGCAAGCGAATCCCCCGCCGAAGTCACCGACATCATCCCGTTCAACGAGTTCGGCGATCTCGCTGACATCGACTACAGCGAGAACAGCGCGTTCGACCGCGAAGCCCAGGTCATCCACGCCCCCGAGCTCGATGACCTGACCGACACCGACGACCTCGTCCCGCTGCGTCTCGCCGTGCCATCGGAGTTCCAGTCCGGAGCCCGGTCTGGTGCAAGGCACGCGCGCCGCTCGCACGCCTACCGCGACAGCCACACCGACACCAGCGACGGCATGGACGCGACCGACGTCATCCGCATCGGCAACCGCACGCCTGCGCACCGCAAGCAGGAAGTTCCCGTCAAGGGTCGGCTGATGGTCGCCGCGATGGCCGTCGGCGCCACCGCCGCGGGCGCGTACTCGATGGCCAATGCGGCCCACGAGAAGTCCTCGGAGGCCGTCCTGGCCGTCGGCCAGTCCGCAATGGCCAACCCGGTGAGCGAGACGTCAGGCGGTATGCAGGTGGTCGCCGTGACACCGGCCGCCAGCTCGGCAATGCACACCGAGGAGATCCAGAAGGCGGCCGCATTCGCCCAGGAGCGCGCCGAGCGCGAAGCCCGGCTGCAGCGGCCGATGTTCGTGACGCCCACCACCGGCGTGTGGACGTCGGGCTTCGGTTACCGCTGGGGTGCCCTGCACGGCGGCATCGACATCGCGAACTCGATCGGCACGCCGGTGCTCGCCGCCTCCGACGGCGTGGTCATCTCGGCCGGGCCGTATGCCGGTTACGGCAACATGGTCAAGGTCCGCCACGCCGACGGCACCGTGACGCTCTACGGCCACCTCAGCTCGTGGTCGGTGGATGTCGGCCAGCGGGTGTGGGCGGGCGATCAGATCGCCAAGATGGGCAACACCGGCAACTCGACAGGCCCGCACCTGCACTTCGAGGTGCACCTGAACGGCACCGACCGCGTGGACCCCGTGGGCTGGTTGGCCAAACGCGGCCTGTCGTTCGGCAACTAGTCTGGCCGAGTGGCCAGCGACGACGATTCCGATCTGACACGCCAATCACCCCACTCCCCGTCGAGCGCGGAAACAGGCATCATTCGTCGACACCCTTCCGGTGAGATTCCGACCGGCCAGGACCCGCAGACGAGCATCATCCGGCGTCATCCGACTGGCTCGATTCCAATCGCCGGCCCGCCGACGCAGATGGCGGACGGCGGCGCCACGCAGCTGTCCGACCGCGCCGCGCCCGAGACGGCCTACATACCGCGCGCCCGCCCGGTCGCTGTCTCCCCGACGGGATCGCCGCCGGCCAACCCGAAGACCGCTATCGCCACCGCGGTCGGCAGCATCCTGACCGGATGGGCCACCGCAGTCATCGCCACCGATCTGATCACCGGCTGGTGGCGCACCGACCAATTGTTCTGCGTCGCGGTCGGCTTCCTGACCGCGATCTCGGCGGCGGCCCTCATCGCCGGGCTGATCGGACTGCTGTTGCGCCGCTGGGTGAGCCGCCTGCTGGTCATGGTGGGGTCGATGGTGGCGCTGCTGATCTTCTCCAGCCTGTTCGTGGCCGGGGCCAAGCTACCAGCCGTGGTGTATGCGATCCCGGTGTTGCCGATCGCGACCATCGTGCTCGCCGCCCTGCCCGCCACCGGACGCTGGGAGCGTTCTGGTTAGAGCTTGGTGATCGGCGCGTGGTTGTGCATCAGTTTGACCCGACCTGAGCTTCCGAAGTCGATGAGCGACATCGCCGACTCGCCGACGCCGCTCACCTCTTCCACCCGGCCCAACCCGTACTTATCGTGCGTGACCCGGTCGCCGGGCTCGAGCACCAGCAGCGGGCGCTTGCCCGCACCGGACCGCGTCGGCGACGGCCGCGGTGTCCCGAACCGGCCCGCCCCGCTCACGGGTGCGCTGAACGACGGTGTCGGGTCGGTGCGCCGCCAGTCGATCAGGTGTTGCGGAATCTCCTTGAGGAAGCGCGATTCCGGGTTGAGCATCGGTTGGCCCCATGACGAGCGGACCTTGGCTCGGCTCAGGTAGAGCCGCTGGCGCGCGCGGGTGATGCCGACGTAGGCCAACCGGCGCTCCTCGGACAGCTCGGCGGGATCGCCCAGCGCCCGCATGTGCGGGAACATGCCGTCCTCCCACCCGGTCACGAAGACGACAGGAAACTCGAGGCCCTTGGCGGTGTGCAGCGTCATCATCGTCACGACACCCGCACCGTGCTCGGGAAGCTCGTCGGCGTCGGCGACCAGTGAGACCCGTTCCAGGAACTGGGCCAGCACCCCGGTGTCGGGGATGTCCTCGTCCAGCTGCTCGTCATCGGCAAGCGCCTGCGCGTTGGCCAGGTCGGTGCTGAATTCGTGTGCAACGCTGACCAACTCGTTGAGGTTGTCCAGCCGCGCGAGATCCTGCGGATCGCTCGACGACTCGAGTTCGGCTCGATACCCGGTGCGGTCGAGCACCGCCTCGACCAACTCGCCGAGTTCACCGTCGAGGCGGCCGCGCAGATCGTCGAGCATCTCCACGAACGCCGAGATGCACTTCTCCGCACGGGAGTTGAGCATCGGCACCTTGCCCTCGGCGGCCGCCTGCAGGGCGTCGTTGAAGCTCAGGCCGGTGTTCTCGGCATACACAGCGACGCAGGCTTCGGCGCGGTCGCCGATGCCGCGGCGCGGAGTGTTCAGGATCCGACGCATGCTCACCGAGTCGCCGGGGTTGTCCAGCACCCGCAGGTACGCGACGATGTCGCGGATCTCCCTGCGTTCGTAGAACCGCACTCCCCCAACGACTTTGTAGGGGATTCCCGCACGGATGAACACCTCTTCGAGCGCGCGCGAGGAGTTGTTGGTGCGGTAGAACACCGCGACATCTGAGTAACTACCACCGTCGTCGACGAGCGCGTCGATCTCCTGGGCAACGAATCGCGCCTCGTCGTGCTCGTTGTCGGCGACATAGCCGACGATCAGCTCGCCCTCCCCCTCGTCGGTCCACAGCCGCTTCTCGCGGCGGCCGGCGTTGCGGGAGATCACCGCGTTCGCGGCGTTGAGGATGTTCTGCGTGGAGCGGTAATTCTGTTCCAGCAGAATGGTTGTGGCGTTCGGGTAGTCGCGTTCGAAATCCTCGATGTTGCGGATCGTCGCACCGCGGAACGCGTAAATCGACTGGTCGGCATCGCCCACCACGCACAGTTCGGCCGGCGGCACCCCGTCGACCGTTTCAGTTCCCACGAGTTCCCGCACCAGCACGTACTGGGCGTGGTTGGTGTCCTGGTACTCGTCGACCAGGATGTGCCGGAACCGGCGCCGGTAGTACTGCGCGATCTGCGGAAACGCCTGCAGCACAGCGACCGTCTCACCGATCAGGTCGTCAAAGTCGAGCGCGTTGGCCGCGCGCAGGCGGCGCTGATACTCGGCGTATACCTCGGCGATGATGCCGGGCAACTCCTCGCCCGCCTCCGAGGCCTCGGCCGCCGCCTGCTCCGGGCCGACCAACTCGTTCTTGTGGTTGGAGATGGCATTGGACAGCAGCCGCGGCGAATACCGCTTGGTGTCCAGGCCCATATCCTTGCCGATCATCAGCAGCAGGCGACGCGAGTCGTCGGCGTCGTAGATCGAGAAGTTCGAATTGAGGCCCTTGATCAGGGAGGCCTGGTTGCGCAGGATGCGCACGCAGGTGGAGTGAAACGTCGACACCCACATGGCGCGGGCGCGGGGCCCGACCAGGCCCACCACCCGCTCGCGCATCTCGGCGGCGGCCTTGTTGGTGAAGGTGATGGCCAGCACCTGCCCGACGCCGACGTCGCGGGCGGCCAGCAGGTAGGCGATCCTGCGGGTGAGCACGGCGGTCTTGCCCGAGCCGGCACCAGCGACGATGAGCAGCGGCGAGCCCTCGTGCAGGACGGCCTGGCGCTGCTGCGGGTTGAGCCCCTCGAGCAGTTGGTCGGATTCGGTGGCACCGTTCGGTGCGATCAGGTTCGGTGCGCTCATGTCGGTATCGAACTTACCGCCGTACAGGGACACGACCGCGGTCGAACCGCGCATCAACTCAGCGGTCGAACCGCGCATCAACTCAGCGGTCGAACCGCCCACGGCTTTGCGCTGGCCCAGCGTTTGGTGGCACACTTTGTCCCGTGCTCAGCAAACAGCGATTCATCTACGGGTACCGATCCGCGGCACCCGTGGTCTAGCTGTTGCCGAGAGCTCCGCGAGGTGGTGAAACGCATGACGACCGAAACCGAGACTGTGCCCGATATCGATGACCTGCGCCGGGAGATCGACCGGCTGGACGCCGAGATTCTCGCTGCCGTGAAGCGCCGCACCGAGGTGTCGAAGTTGATCGGTCAGGCCAGGATGGCCTCCGGCGGCACGCGCCTGGTGCACAGCCGCGAGATGAAGGTCATCGAGCGCTACAGCGAACTCGGCCCCGACGGCAAAGACCTCGCGATGCTGTTGCTGCGGCTGGGCCGCGGCCGCCTCGGCCACTGACCTCCCGAGTGATCTCGGTGCACCACAAGTCGCTCAGCGATCGGTAGCGCACCCAAGTCCCTAACGCAGCGCGTCGGTCAGCCACGGCGTCAACCACTCGACCGCCTCCGGCGTGGGATGCACACCGTCGCTGCGGATGCGGATCCCGTCGATCCAGTTGGTGTAGCCGCCGTTCGGGCCGAGCTTGCGGTTCAGGTCGAGCACGGTGACGTTCGAGCGGTACTTGACGGCGCTGCGCAGCAACGCGTTCCAGTCGTCGACCCGGTCGGGATCGTCCTCCGGGTACAGGCTGCCGTCGCGTTTCTCGGCACGGCGGTTGTAGGGCTCGGTCGTGACGACGACGCGCGCGCCGGTCGAGGACAGGATGTCGAGCGCGCGGTTGAGTTCGGCGCGGAGATAGGCGTCGTATGTCGGCTCGCCGATGTGGGTCCACCGGCCCTCGTTCATCCGGTCGACGACTTCCCACCGGCCCACGATCAGCAGCACCACGTCGGGCCGGTCGTGCTTGACCCGCTCCGACCACCTGCTCGGCCACGTGTCGCAGGCGGGCTTCTGGTTCAGCGTCTGGCCGACGTAGCGGTACGGTCCGCCGCGCGCGATGCCGCACCCGATCGTCGTGTAGTCGGTGAACCTCAGACCCGGTGTCTCCGGCAGGTAGCGCATCAACGTCCACGCCACCGAGTCGCCGAACACCGCGACGGTCCTGGTGTTCGGATCGCGGGCGGCGCTCCGCTCCACCGGGATCGGCACCTCCGGCGCCACCAGCGCCGCGGAGTCGATGCTCGAATCCTGAATCGGCGGGCCTGACGGCACGCCGACCGGCAGCACGGTCATCGTGATCACCGCGGCGGTGGCGGCCGTCGCACCGGCCAACGGCAGCATCGGCACGATCACCGGCCGCCAGCGCCGGATGGGCTGTTCGAGCAACCACCACGACAGCGCAGCGACCGCCAGCGTCGCCGTACACCGCACCGCGAACAGCGACCAGCCGGACCACCCGGTGCGCTCACCGTTGATCGCCAGGAAGATCGGCCAGTGCCACAGATAGACCCCGTAGGAGATCGCGCCCAGCCACACCAGCGGCCGCCACGCCAGGACCCGCGCGACCGGCCCTTCCTGATCCATCGCCACCGCACCGATCACGCAGGCGGCGGCGAGCGCGACGATGATCAGCAGGCCGTTACGGAAGTCGCCGGCGCTGCCGGTCGCCATGTGCACCGCGAACCCCAGGACGACGACACCGACGACGGACACCGCGCGGGCGACCCCCCGCAGCCATCGGGTCCTGATCACCGGCCCGGCCAGCGTCACGGTGGTCCAGTCCCGAACCAGCAGGGCGGCCGCCGCAGCGCCGACGAGCAGTGCCTGCGCGCGGGTGTCGGTGCCGAAGTAGATCCGGTTCAGCGTCCCGTCGTCGATCAACAGAATCGCCGCCGCCGCCGAGGCAATCGCCCCCGCGCCGGCGACACCCAGAACGGCCCACCGCAGATGGGTCGGGTCCCGACGACAGAAGACGAACGCGACGGCGATCAGCACCAGCGGCCAGAACAGGTAGTACTGCTCCTCGACGCCCAACGACCAGGTGTGCTGCAGCGGCGAAGGTGGTGCGCCCTGGGAGAAGTAGTCGGTGCGCTGGGCGACGAACGCCCAGTTGGCCACCCAGAAGAACGACGCGACGGCGTCGTCCCGCAGGTTGGCGATCGCCTCGGTCGAGAAGAACTCCCGCGCCGCCACCACCGCGAGCACCATCACCAGCAGGGCGGGCAGCAGCCGCCGGGCGCGACGTATCCAGAAGTCGCGCAGCCGGATTCGACCGGTGCGTGCGTGCTCGTCGAGCAGCAGCGAGGTGATCAAAAAGCCGCTGAGCACGAAGAACACGTCGACGCCGAGGAAGCCGCCGTCGACGCCGGGAATGCCGCCGTGGTCGGCGAGCACGAGTGCGACGGCGATGGCGCGGATGCCGTCGAGGGCGGGGATCTCGCCACGCCGATGCGCACGCGAGGAGGGATGTACTGACAGCGGGCGGCGATCAGCGGGCGCGACGGAGCGACGCGCATTCACTTGCGAAATCTTGCCCGTGCGAGCCGACGTGCCGCGGCAGGCGCGGCGGCGTGTCGAACTACTTCGTCAGCGCGATGTATTTCACCTCGAGGTACTCCTCGATGCCCTCGAACCCGCCCTCGCGCCCGAAGCCTGACTCCTTGACGCCGCCGAACGGCGCGGCGGGGTCGGAGACCACGCCGCGGTTGATGCCGACGATGCCGGACTCGAGGCTTTCGGCGACGCGCAGCGCGCGGTCCAGCGACTGGGTGTAGATGTAGGCGGCCAGCCCGTACTCGGTGTCGTTGGCCGCGGCGACGCCCTCCTCCTCGGTGTCGAAACCGGTGATCGGCGCGACGGGGCCGAAAACCTCCTCGGACAGGATGCGGGCGCCGGCGGGCACGTCGGCCAGCACCGTGGCCGGGTAGAAGCTGCCGGGACCGTCGGGGGCGACGCCGCCGACCGCGACGGTCGCGCCCCGCGACACCGCGTCGGACACCAGATCCTCGACGGTGGCGACCTGCTTGGCGTTGATCAGCGGCCCGAGTGTGGCCGACTCGTCGATGCCCTTGCCGAGGGTGAACTCGCTCATCCGCTTGACCAGCTTGTCGGTGAACTCCGCGCGCACCGAGTTCGCGACGTGGAAACGGTTGGCCGCCGTGCACGCCTCGCCACCGTTGCGCATCTTGGCCAGGATGGCGCCCTCGACGGCGGCATCGACGTCGGCGTCGTCGAACACCACGAACGGGGCGTTGCCGCCCAGTTCCATCGACGTGCGCAGAAGTTTGTCGGCCGACTGTTTGACCAGCGTTTTGCCCACCCCGGTCGAACCGGTGAAGGTCAGCTTGCGCAACCGGCCATCGTCGATCAACGCGGCGGTGACGTCGCCGGCGTTCTTCGTCGGAAGCACCGACAGCACACCCTTGGGCAGACCCGCCTCGTCCATCAGCTTTGCCAGCAACAGCATCGTCAGCGGCGTGTCCTGCGCGGGCTTGACGATCATCGTGCACCCGGCCGCGAACGCCGGGCCGATCTTGCGGGTGCCCATCGCCAGCGGGAAGTTCCACGGCGTGATCGCATAGCAGGGCCCGACCGGTTGTTTGGTGACAAGGACACGTCCGCTGCCCGCGGGGCTCTGGGTGTAACGGCCCGCGACGCGCACCGCTTCCTCGGAGAACCAGCGGAAGAACTCGGCGCCGTAGGTGACCTCGCCCATGCTCTCGCGCAGCACCTTGCCCATCTCGAGAGTCATCAGCGTCGCGATGTCCTCGGCGCGTTCGGTGATCTTCTCGAACACCGCGCGCAGGATCTCGCCGCGCTCGCGCGGGGCGGTGGCCGCCCACTCGGCCTGCACGGCGCACGCGGCGTCGAGCGCGGCGATCGCATCGTCGGCGGTCGCGTTGGCGACGGAGGCGATCACCGAGTCGTCGGACGGGTCGAGCACATCGAAGGTGGACGCGCTCTCGCGTTCCTCACCACCGATCCACAGTCCGGTGGGCACTGACGACAACAGCTTCGCGGTATCCATAACTCTTCTGTACACCCTTGGCCATTTCGCCGCACTAGGGTCATGTTCATGAGTGCCGACTCCGACCAGATACCCGATATCACCGCGACTCCGGCGTGGCAGGCGTTGCAGCGGCATCACGGTGAGATCGGCGCGAAACACCTGCGCGAGTTGTTCGCCGAGGATCCGGCCCGCGGCACTGAGCTCGCCACGACGGTCGGCGACCTCTACATCGACTACAGCAAGCATCGGGTCACGCGCGAGACGCTGAGCCTGCTGGTGGATTTGGCCCGCGCGGCGCGCCTGGAGCAGAAGCGTGACGCGATGTTCTCCGGCGTGCACATCAACACCTCCGAGGACCGCGCCGTCCTGCATACCGCCTTGCGATTGCCGCGCGGCGCCCAACTGGTCGTCGATGGGCGCAACGTCGTCGCCGACGTGCACGAGGTGCTCGACAAGATGGGTGACTTCACCGACCGGTTGCGCAGCGGCGAGTGGACCGGCGCGACGGGCGAGGCGATCAAGACCGTCGTCAACATCGGCATCGGCGGGTCGGACCTCGGACCGGCGATGGCCACCCTCGCGTTACGGCACTACGCCGACGCCGGCATCTCGGCGCGGTTCGTCTCCAACGTCGATCCTGCTGATCTGGTCGCCACCCTCGACGGGCTCGACCCTGCGACAACGCTTTTCATCGTCGCGTCGAAGACGTTCTCGACGCTCGAGACGCTGACCAACGCGACCGCGGCGCGCCGCTGGCTGACCGATGCGCTCGGAAACGCGGCGGTGTCACGGCATTTCGTGGCGGTGTCGACGAACAAGAAGCTGGTCGACGATTTCGGTATCAACACCGAGAACATGTTCGGATTCTGGGACTGGGTCGGCGGCCGGTATTCGGTCGACAGCGCGATCGGCTTGAGCGTGATGGCGGTGATCGGCCGCGAGCGGTTCGCCGAGTTCTTGTCCGGGTTCCACATTGTCGACGAGCATTTTCGCACCGCACCGCTGGAGTCCAATGTACCGGCGCTGCTCGGACTGATCGGGCTCTGGTACAACGAGTTCTTCAGCGCCGAAACCCGTGCGGTGCTGCCATATTCAAATGACCTGGCCCGCTTCGCCGCCTATCTGCAGCAGCTGACGATGGAGTCGAACGGCAAGTCGGTGCGCGCCGACGGTACGCCGGTGACCACGAACACCGGTGAGATCTTCTGGGGCGAACCGGGCACGAACGGCCAGCACGCGTTCTATCAACTGCTGCATCAGGGCACGCGTCTGGTGCCTTCCGACTTCATCGGCTTCTCACAGCCCACAGACGACCTGCCGACCGCCGATGGCAAGGGGAGCATGCACGACCTGTTGATGAGCAACTTCTTCGCCCAGACGCAGGTCCTCGCATTCGGTAAGACCGCCAAGGAGATCGCCGCCGAAGGCACTCCGCCGGATGTGGTGCCGCACAAGGTGATGCCGGGTAACCGGCCCAGCACGTCGATCCTCGCAACCCAGTTGACCCCGTCGGTGCTCGGACAGTTGATCGCACTCTACGAGCACCAGGTGTTCACCGAGGGAGTCGTCTGGGGTATCGACTCGTTCGATCAGTGGGGTGTCGAACTCGGCAAGACTCAAGCCAAGGCGCTGCTCCCGGTCATCACCGCCGACGGCTCCCCCACCGAACAGTCGGACTCCTCGACCGACGCGCTGGTGCGCCGGTACCGCAGCGAACGCGGCCGATCCGCCTGACTCAGCGTGCCGCGCGGGCCTTCACGAAGGAGCGCACACCGGCGATCAAGTACACCAGCAGCAGAACGAACATGATGGTGCTCGTGATGACGGCTGCGGGTCGCTCGGCCGTGCCCGCGAACACCTCGCCAAGACCGAACACGTTGCGTAGCGCCCCGAGCGCGGCGAGCAGCGCGATCACCAGGGCGGCGTGCATGGCGATCTTGCGGGCTTGATCGGAGCGACGCCCGATCAGGGCGGCGATGAGCAGGAGGATGCCGACGAAAGCCGGTATCAGCGCGGTGACGCTGACCGCCCCGCTGGCGAAGTACGCGATCACCCCTGTCGCGACGAGCAGTCCTCCGGTCCAGGTGGTCAGGGCGAGCATCGGGATCCTTTCTACGGCTGTCGCCGACGACTCTACCGACGCAGGGATTCTCAACGCGGTTCAGGCGTCGGGGTCGGGCCGGGACCAGCCCAGGATCATCGCCGGCGCGCAACCGCCGAACACCAGGACGGCCAACGACATCAGCGCGCCAGAGTAGGCCACGTCGGTGTCGGTGTCCTGCAGATAGATCGACGCGACGAGCAGGTAGCCGATCGGGATCAGCATCAGGTACTGGGTGATCGTCAGACCGATCGAGCGGGCGCTGTTGCGCTGCTGCACCTCGTACTCGTCGAGTGCGGCCTCCGGGGCGTCGCCCTGCCTGCCGGACACGATCTGAAGCATCGTCCACAGCGGGAGGAAGACGATGCACACCGACAGCCAGAGCAGGGGCGCCCACCGCAGCCCGAATGCGCTCAGGACGCTCACCGCCAACAGGGACGCGAACGTGATGGCCAAACCCACGACGAGAAGCCGCCGCCGGGACTGCGTGCGCCAGCCGGGAAGCAGATTCGCGTAGGTGCGCTCTCTTTTGAGGAACCGCCGGGTGCGGGACTCCTGGTAGCGGTCGAGCAACGTGTGGTCAGCCTGCGGGGTCGACGGGGACATCTCGGTCTCCTCCTTGCGATCGCGTGTTCGTGCGGTAGAGCTCGGTGGACAACGGGGTGAACTCCGTTCGGGAGAACACCGCCTCGACGGGGAGACCGAAGACATCGCAGATCCGGAATGCCAGGTCCAGGCTCGGATAGTGGTCGCCACGTTCGAGCGCGCCGACCGTCTGTGGGTTCACGTCGATCAGCTCCGCGAGCTCGGCTCGGGTCATCCGACGCTCTGCGCGCAGGACACCGATGCGGTTGTGGATGGGGAGCGTTTTGCCCCTTTTCACCGGACTCACACAACGCAGTGTTGGGAAAACCTAACAAAATGTCAAGCCTTCGAAACGTGACTAGTCGCGGGAGTGCGAATTCATACGTGACACGCCCTCGGCGGCGGACGAATCCGCACGGTCGGCGTTGTAGCCCGGATCCCTACAGAAAAGCAACGCGGCGCACGCTCAGCGAGGAGCGTGCGCCGCGTGGCTGGCGCTGGATGGAGCTAACTAGTGGTTACGGGGCAGGGATGTTGATGCAGCCGACGTTCGGCAGGCATCCGCTCGCGCCACCGGGGCCGGCAGTCCCGCCGGGTCCGTTCGGAGCGAGCGACCCGCTTGCGCCACCGGGTCCGGCCGTACCGCCAGGGCCACCAGGGATTACACCGGAAGCGCCGCCACCGTCAGCGGTGCCTTGGGGGCCACCGGGGACGTTCACGTCCGCACCGCCACCGGGAGAGGCGTCGATGTTGCCGGTTACGGCGCACGGGGTGCCGTCGGCATTCAGACATGGAGGGGGCGCCGGCTGCGCGCCGGCCACCGGCGCGACGGCGATCGCAACTGCCGCGGCGCCCGAGAACAACAGGGGCATCATCTTCGTCAGTTTCACGTTCATGTCCTGGGGGCTACCACGTCACGGACTTACTGAAACCTTCAAACTTTCTCCTCCGGATGAGTGCCCCGTCACAGCCTTCCGACTTGCTTCAACCCGGAAACGGTGTCCGACAGCGTTTCCTGCGGGTCGCGGTACGAGATTCCCAATTCGGTCTCACTGGGCGAATCGTCAGACGACGGCATCTGCGTGTAGTACTGCATCGCCGCCGCGGTGACCGGCGCGTCGAAGGGCAGAAGCGGGCCTACGACGTCGACCACCTTTCCGAGGTTGCGCAACAACGTATCCGGTACCGGGTACACCCGCAGCGACGTGTTCGCCGCCTTCCCGATCATCGTCGCCAGGTCGGCGATCGGAACTCGCTTGCCGCCGGCCATGTATCGGCGTGGTCCCTTGCCCGGCTCGAGTAACGCCGCATGCAACACGGCCAGGTCTCGAACGTCGACCACGATCCACGCGGCACCGCGGCCCGGCACCCCACGCATCTGGACCGCGGCTTGAACACCTTCTGCCGCTTCACCGAACTGGTTGCCCGCCGGCGGCCCCAGCACCATGCCCGGGTACGTGATGCTCACCGGCGCACCCGCATCCTGGAGGCCTCGCGCGTACTTCTCGACCTCCGCTTTCGACTTCCCGTAGCCGTCGGACCCGCCCACCACCGGGAGGTCGGCGTGAAGGACGCTGCAGTTGGGGTCGAACAACGCCGTGAAGCTGGAGACGTGAATGATCGGGTCGAGGCCGCGTTCCGCAGCCACACCGAGCACGTTGTGTGCACCGTCGAGGTTGGTCCGCAGCATCTTGTCGGCCTGCCGAGGGTCCACTGAAACCATTGCCGCCGAGTGGATTACGGCGTCGCAACCATCCATCGCCGCAGCGGTCGACTCGGCATCGGCGATGTCGCCGACGGCGTAGTCGTCGGTCGCGACGCCGATCTCCGCGGCGCTCGTCTTGAGCCGGGCCGGATCGCGGACCAGAAACCTCACCTGGTGACCCGCATCGGCCACCGCTTTCGCCGTCCACGCCCCGACAAACCCGGTACCCCCGGTCAACAGCACCCTCATAGATACCTCCTCTAGGAACTAGCGCTGCGGGTTCCCCCAAGCGCCAGCCTCTACACGGAGGCTCAGGCGAACGGCTTTGTCAGTTGCGGCGGCAGTACCCGCAGGACTTTGACCAGCGGGGCCCACGGCCACCACGGAACCGCCGCGCGTCCACTTTCGCGTTCGATCGCAGCGACCATTGCCCGCACGCCGGTTTCGTTGTCCACCATCAACGTCGTCGACTGCGATTTCGCCGTCATCTCCGACTCGATGTAACCGGGTTCGAGCACCGTGACCTTGATGGGCCCGCGCGCGTACTCCGCGCGCAGGGATTCCCCGAGCGACGACACGCCGGCCTTGCTGGCGGCGTAGGCGGCCTTGACGCCGGGCACGCCCTTGTTTCCGAGAACCGACGAAACCAGTACCAGGTGTCCACCGCCGGCTTTCTTGAAGATCTCGAGCGCGGTCTCGATCTGAACAAGTGCCGCAACGAGATTCGTTTCGATGGTGGCCTTGTTCGCCCACAATTTGCCCGAGCCCAGCGGCGCACCCTTGCCCACGCCGGCATTGACGATGACGCGGTCGATGCCGCCGAGTTCGTCGCTGAGCTCGGCGAACACCTTGGGCACCTGCTCGTGATCGTTGACGTCGAGGGCGGCGACCGCGACGTTGATCCCGCGATGCCGCTCGAGCAGCTCGGCTTTGAGCGCATCGAGTCGATCGATGCGCCGGGCACACAACGCCAGGTCACGACCCTTCGCGGCGAATGCGCGGGCCATCCCGGCGCCCAGCCCCGAGCTCGCACCGGTGATCAATATCTTCTGCCGAGTCACCCCGACAGACTAAGCGAGGGAATCGCCGTCAGAATGACCGCATGATTCTTCTGCGGAGCGCTACATTCCTGCTCGTGGCCCTGTTCGTCGCACTCTCTCAGGGGGTCGCCGCCGGCCAACCCGCTTCGGGGCTCTACCGGCTGGTCGACACCGCTGCGCAGCGCCTGGCGACGGCCGACGATGTCGCGGCCGCCAAGTGGATCAACGGCGGGCCGATCACGGACCGGCAGCGCGCCGATGCTGTCCTGGATGCCGTCGCCGCCGACGCCTCCGCGCGCGGCATCGACCAGGGGTATGTGCGCGCAGTCTTCACCAACCAGATCGACGCCACCGAGGGTGTGGAGTACACCCGCTTCGGTCAGTGGAAGTTCGACCCCGCCTCCGCCCCTGGCACCGCACCCGACCTGAACGAGACACGTTCGCAGATCGACGAGTTCAACAAGGTCATGGTCGATGAGATTGCGCAGCGGTGGAATTCGCTGCACGCACCGAACTGCACGTTCGAGCTCAACAACGCGATCGACGCCGTCGCCGACGCCCGCCAGCTCGACCCGCTCTACCGGCACGCGTTGTCGGCGGCCACCCGGTCGTACTGCAAGCTCACTTGAGCAGCCGCGACAACCGTCGATCGGCGAGCACCTTGCCGCCCGTCTGGCACGTCGGACAGTACTGAAAAGACTTGTCGGCGAACGACACTTCGCGGACGGTGTCGCCGCAGACCGGACAGGGCAGACCGGTTCTGGCGTGCACCCGCAGGCCGGACCGCTTCTCGCCCTTGAGCGTCGCGGCCTGCTGGCCCACCGAGCGGGTCACCGCATCGGAGAGCACACCGATCATCGCGTCGTGCAACGCCGACAGCTGTGCGTCGGTCAGCTTGGCCGCCGTCGCGAACGGGGAGATACGCGCAACGTGCAGGATCTCGTCGCTGTAGGCGTTGCCGATACCCGCGATGACCTTCTGGTCGGTGATCACCGTCTTGATCCGACCGCTGTTGCCCGCGAGCAACCCGGCGAGGTCGTCGGGCCCCAGCGACAGCGCGTCGGGACCCAGCGTGGCGATGCCGGGAACCTTGGCCGGATCGTCGACCACCCACACCGCGAGCCGTTTCTGCGTGCCGGCCTCGGTGAGGTCGAAGCCCGCACCGGCGCCCGGAGTCCCTAGGTGTACGCGCAAGGCGATCGGACCCTTGCCCGGCTTCAGCGGCGCGGCCGCCAGCTTGTCCGACCACCGCAACCACCCGGCGCGCGACAGGTGGGTGATCAGGTGCAGCTCGCCGGCTTGGAGCCCGAGGTATTTACCCCACCGGTTGGCGTCTGTGACGGTCTGGCCGTGCAGCGCGGTGATCGGCGGGTCGAAGGTCTTGAGCACCGAGAACGCCGATACGTCGATGCGCCCCACCGTCTGGCCGACGGCGTGGCGGCGCAGGTGGTCGGCGAGTGCTTCGACTTCGGGAAGTTCGGGCATGGTTCCAGTGTGCCGGTCAATCGCGTCGCACGGCACCGCCGGTGACCAGCGACAGCAGCCAGCTCACGATCGACAGCACGATCGCGGCCCAGATCGCCGTCCACCAGAAGTCGTCGATGTAGAGGCCCCAGTGCGTCGTGTGCTCGGTGATCCACGACGTGATCCACAACATCAACGCGTTGATGACGATGTGGATCAGGCCGAGCGTCAGGATGTAGAGCGGGATGGAGATGATCTGCACGATCGGCTTGATGATCGCGTTGACCAGACCGAAGACCACCGCGACGACGAAGATGATGCCGATTTCCTGCAGTTGCGATTCGGCCCCCACGAACCTGATTCCTGGAACGAGCAGCGTCACCACCCACAGCGCGATGCCGGTCAAAGCGGCCCGCAACAGGAACGACATCGCATTAGCCTAAACCAGTCGACGAACCGAAGGGGCAGCCGTGGATTTCGTACAGCGGACCGTGGATCTGGCACGACGAAACGTCGAGGAGGGCGGTCGGCCGTTCGCGACCGTCATCGCCAGGGACGGCGAGGTGCTGGCCGAGAGCGCCAATCAGGTTGCCCAGACGCATGATCCGACCGCACACGCCGAGATCCTGGCGATCCGGAAGGCGTGCACGAAGCTCGGCACCGAGCACCTGACCGGCGCGACCATCTACGTTCTCGCCCACCCGTGCCCGATGTGCCTGGGCTCGTTGTACTACTGCTCCCCCGACGAAGTCGTGTTTCTGACCACCCGCGACGACTACGCCCGCTACTACGTCGACGATCGAAAGTACTTCGAGCTCAACACCTTCTACGACGAATTCGCCAAGGACTGGGACGAACGGCGGCTGCCGATGCGCTACCAGCCCGAAGACGCCGCGATCGACGTCTACCGGTTGTGGATGCAGCGCAACGCCCCCGAGCGGTTCGCACCCGGCTCCGGCGGCTCTTAACCGGTTGATCGCACGCAGTGGATGCGTGCAAGTAACCGGTTAAGCGGAACTCTCCGACCGCAGCAGGTAGGTGTCCATGATCCAGCCGTGACGCTGCCGCGCGTCGGCGCGCATCCGAGCGATCTCGTCGCCGACATCGCCGACGGTGCCCGCCATCAGCAACTCGTCGGGTGTACCGAGATAGGCGCCCCACCAGATGCGGGTTTCGGGCGGGCACGTCAGAAACGAACAGTCGGCGTCGAGCATCACCACCGCGCTCCCGGTCAGGCCGTGGTCGCGCAGTTGTCTGCCGGTGGTGACCAGCACCGGTTCGCCGACGTCGTTGAGCGGGATGCGATGTCGCGCGGTGAGCGCCTGGATCGCGGTGATACCCGGGATGACGTCGTAGTCGATGTCGACATGCGTCGCGACGGTGTCCAGGATGCGCAGTGTGCTGTCGTAGAGCGAGGGATCCCCCCACGCGAGGAAGCCGCCAACGCCGTCGGGCGCGAGTTCGTTCTCGATCGCGTCGGCCCATAGCCGCGCTCGCGCGGCGTGCCAGTCGGCCACCGCTTGCCGGTACGCCGGGCCGTCCGGGACGTCTCTGACCCGCGGCGGGTCGGACAGCTCGACGAAGCGGTATCCCGGCTCGCGGATGAAGCGTTGGCAGATGTGCCGCCGCAGCGCCACCAGGTCCTCCTTCGTTGATCCCTTGTCCATGGCGAAGAACACCTGAGTGTCGTTGAGCGCGGCCACCGCTTGGGCCGTGACGTGGTCGGGGTCGCCCGCGCCGATGCCGATGACGTGAATTCGACGGGTCACGCCCGCGAGTATGCCTTCAGTGTTTGCGGCCGCGGGACAGACGTAGCCGCCTCGCCCGCTTGGCATCCTTCTTCTCGGCGGCCTCCTCCTTGCGTATGTTGTGGTCGTCCTTCGGTGGTAGCTGCAGCTCGTGCTCTGCGGGCAGACCGGCCTGCAGTTGACGGCCTCGCTCGACCTCGGCGTCCACCTCCGCGCCGAACAGCAGCGCCAGGTTCGTGATCCACAACCACAGAAGGAACACGATGACACCGGCCAACGCGCCGTACGTCTTGTTGTAGCTGCCGAAGTTGGCCACGTAGAGCCCGAACCCCAGCGACGCGAGGAGCCACACGACGATCGCAAGCGCCGCGCCCCCGCTGATCCATCGGAATCTCGGCTGCTGGACGTTGGGGGTGACGTAATACAGGATCGCGACCCCAAGCACGACGAAGAGCAGGATCAGCGGCCACCGAACCACGTTCCACGCCGTGACCGCCGCATCGCCCAACCCGATCGCATCGCCGAGCGCCTGGGCCACCGGTCCGCTGACCGCGAGCATGAAAACCACGGCGGCCGCCATCACCAGGCCGATCAGCGTCAGTAGCAGCTGCAGCGGTCGCAGCTTCCACACCGGTCGGCCCTCGTCGATTTCGTAGATGCGGTTCATCGCGCGACCGAACGCACCGACGTAACCCGACGCGGTCCACAACGCACCCACGATGCCCGCCACCAACGCGAATCCGGCCGTAGGCGCATTGACGAGTTGTTCGATCGTCGGCCGCAGGGTGTCCAACGCCGACGCGGGCGCCACATCCGAGGCGATGTCGAGCAGCGCGTCCACCGTGCGCCTGCCCTGCCCGAACACGCCCAGCAACGACACCATGACCACCAGCGCGGGGAAGATCGACAGCACTGCGTAGTAGGTCAGCGCCGCGGCCAGGTCCGTGCACTCGTCTTTTTGGAACTCGCGTACCGCCTTGCGCATCGAATACAGCAGGGACGGCCGGGTGAGATCGGTCGGCGACTCGGGTTTGCGGGGATCGTCCGGGTCAGGTGCCTGAGCGGTCCTGTCGTCCTCGTCGGTGCGCATACCACCCGATACCCCGGCCCGCTCCCGGCAAACGCAACCGTTACCGCAAGTATCCGGTACCGCAGGTATTGACTGCTCGGCCCGGGCTGCCTACCTTGAATCCATGACGACTCCGGTCAGCAGCTCCCGCCCGACGCGCGAAAACTTCGCCGAACGCCTGCTCAAGGGCTCGGCCAAGAAGTCCTATGCCCCCGCCGTCGACATCGACTGGGACGCGCCCATGGACCCCGACAAATTCTTCCTGCCGCCGCACACCGTGACCCTCTTCGGCACGCCGATCTGGGACGCCATGACCCGCGAGCAGCAGATCGAGCTGTCCCGTCAGGAATTGGTGAACATTCTCTCGGCGGGAATCTGGTTCGAGAACATCCTGAATCAGGCGCTGTTGCGCGATCTGATGCACAAGGATGTGACAGCGTCGTCGACGCACTACTCCCTCACCGAACTGGGCGACGAAACGCGCCACATGGTCATGTTCGGCAAGGTGATCGAACGGATCGGCGCAGAGCCGGTACAGCCCCGCCGGTACCAGCGGATGATCATCAACGCGCTGCCACTGCTGTTCCGTGGACCGATCCTGTGGGGTGCAGCGTTGGTCGGCGAGGAGATTTTCGACGCGTTGCAACGCCAGATTCTGGAGGACCCCGACCTGCAGCCAATCGTCCTGCGCCTCATGCGCATTCACGTGACCGAGGAGGCGCGCCACATCCAGTACGCGCGCGACGGATTGCGCCGGACCAGACCGCACATGGGTGTTGTCCAGCGGTTCGTCATGAGCAACCTGCACGGGGTCGGCGGGCCGTTCTACCGCTACCTGCTGACCATTCCCGTCCCGTACCGGCGCGTCGGGCTCGACCCCCGTGCCGCGCGGCGGGTCGCACGGGCCAACAAGCACCATCGCGATGCCAAGGTCGCCGGCTTCGCACCGCTGGCAGCGTTCTTCGAAGACGTCGGCTTGATGGGACCGATCGCGCGCCGGATGTGGCGGCGCAGCGGGTTTTTGCCGCGGTGACCGAGCTGTACGACGGGGTTGCGGCCGTACGCATGCACGACACGGATCATGACGTACGGGTGCGCCTGACCGGTCACCTCGATCCGATCGACGGCCGATACCACTGGCGCGGAACGGTTTTCGACCTGCCATCCGATATGCGGCTGCCCCAGGCTGTGCGCATCTCGATCCATGACCGCACTGCCGAGGGGCAGCTGACCGAGGTGACGCCGTGGGGCACGCACTCCGTTACGGGCGTAGGCACGCCGCCGTACCCGTTGAACGGCTAGGCCGGCGCAACCGTGCCACCATCGCGTCCGCGACGAGCCCGGTCACTGACGATTACTCGGGGTTCTCGTTGGTCAGCGCCTGGAAGCTCTTCGCCTGGCCGCGCGCCAGCGCCGCACGCACCACGCCGACGAGCAGGCCCTGTATCGCGGCGGCGATGAAGACCTCTCGCGTCGAGCGGCTGAGGTCCTCTGGATCCGGCTCTTCGTCGTCCGGGTGCATCCGTTGCCAGATCTCGGTGAAGATCTTGCCGGCGATCAGACCGCCCGCGACGGCGCTCATCATCGACAGGGGCTTGTACATAGCTTTGGCCGCACTCACGGCGTCCAGATTCCCGATGCGCCAATACCTAAACCAGAAACTAGAACACGTTCTAGTATTTTCCGTGTGCGGTTCACCTATGCCGAAGCGATGACCGATCCGACGTTCTACATTCCACTGGCGCAGGCCGCGGAGGCGGCGGGCTATCACGCGATGACGATCGCCGACAGCCTCGCCTACCCGTTCGAGTCGGACTCCAGATACCCCTATACCCCGGACGGAAGCCGAGAGTTCCTCGACGGGAAGTCGTTCATCGAGGCGTTCGTGCTCGCAGGCGCGCTGAGCGCGGTCACCAGCACGCTGCGGTTCAACTTCTTCGTCCTCAAGCTCCCGATCCGGCCGCCGGCGCTGGTCGCCAAACAGGCCGGCTCGCTGGCGGCGCTGTTCGGGAACCGTCTCGGCCTGGGGGTCGGCACCAGCCCGTGGCCCGAGGATTACGAGCTGATGGACGTGCCGTTCGCCAGGCGCGGCAAGCGCATGGACGAGTGCATCGAGATCATCAGGGGCCTGACCACCGGCGAGTACTTCGAGTTCCACGGCGAGTTCTACGACATCCCCAAAACGAAGATGACACCGGCGCCCACCGAACCGATCCCGATTCTCATCGGCGGGCACGCCGACGCAGCGCTCAAGCGGGCCGCGCGCAACGACGGCTGGATGCACGGCGGTGGCGACGCCGAGGAGCTGGACCGACTCCTCAAGCAGCTCAGGCAGTTTCGCGAAGACGAAGGCCGTATCGGGCCGTTCGAGATTCACGTGATCTCCGCCGACGCGTACACGCCCGACGGCATCAAACGACTCGAAGACAAAGGCGTCACCGACGTCATCGTCGGGTTCCGGATGCCCTACATCATTGGACCCGACGCGGAACCGCTCGACACCAAGATCCGACACCTGGAGAAGTTCGCCGAGAAGGTCATCGGCAAGCTTTGACGAGCACGCACTGCAGCTCGCGAGGCGCGAAAGGGGTTACCGAGCGGCACCTGGGGTAACCCTCAATCAATGCCCTCCGAAGTCGATCAGCTCAACGGCGCACCCCACGGTGTGGTGGTGGTCGGCGCATCGGCCGGCGGCGTCGAAGCGCTGACCCAGCTCGCCGCCAACCTGCCTGAAGACCTTCCGTACGCCGTCCTCGTCACGTTGCACATGCCCGCGTCAGCGCCCAGCGTCCTCGCCAGGATCATCGACCGCGCCGGGCCGCTGTCGGCAATGACCGCCACCGACGGCGAAGCGCTCAAGCCGGGCCAAATCCACGTCGCCGTCCCCGACAGGCATCTTTTGGTCTACGACCACCGCGTGATGCTCTCGGAGGGACCGACCGAGAACGGTCACCGTCCCGCGATCAACGCGTTGTTCCGCTCGGCGGCCCTGCACTACGGACCGCGTTCGATCGGCGTCGTGCTGTCCGGTGTACTGGACGACGGGGTGCTCGGCGCGGCGGCGATCCGCTCCCGCGGCGGCATCACCGTCGTGCAGGACCCCGACGACGCGCTGTTTCCGGGTATGCCGCACAACGCGTTGCGGGCGGGCGCAGTCGACCACCGCGCCCCAGCCAGGGAAATCGGCGCCTTGCTCTCCCGACTGTCCGAAAGAGATATCCAGGAGCGGGATATGGAACCCGATTCTTCTATGGAACTGGAGAACCGAATCGCCATGGGTACCAAGTTCTCCACATCCTTTGATTCCGAGGCGCTCGGCCCCCCGTCGGGCTACACGTGCCCCGACTGCAACGGCTCGCTGTCCGCGATGGGCGAGCAGAGTTTCCGGTGCCAGGTCGGCCACGCCTGGACCGCCGACGCCCTGCTCAGCGCGCGCGACGAGGAGATCGACGGCGCGCTGTGGGTCGCCCTGCGAAGCCTGCAGGAGAAGGCGAAGCTGTCACGCCGGATGGCCGACAACGCCGGGCCGGGCATGATCGCCGACCGTTACAACGAATGGGCCGACGAGGCCGAGCACGCGATGGAGGTGCTCGGCAAGCGGCTTTCAGAGGCGAGAACCTCCACGGGTGGACCCGGTGCATGATGACCACTCCGACGTTCTGAGCGTCTCGACGAGCATGGTGCGTGCTGCGGCGGTACTGACGCCGCGCGGCGTCCTCGACAGCAGCACCTATCGGCCGCTACGCGACCGGATCATCAAGGCGGCCGTGGACGAACCTCGCGCGGTCATCGTCGACGTCACCGATCTTCAGGTGCCGGCCGAATCGGCGTGGGTGGTGTTCACCAGCGCACGGTGGCACGTCGACCGCTGGCCGTCGGTGCCGATCATGTTGGTCTGCGAACACCTCGCAGGCCGCTCAGTGATCGCCCGCAACGGCGTGACACGCTACGTCTCCGTCTACCCCACGGTCTAGGCGGCGCTGGGAGACCTGGCGCGGTCCGGTCCACCCACTCTGCGACGCCGCGCCCGCGCGCAGTTACCCGCCTCGTCGGCCAGTTTGCAGCGCTCGCGCCAACTGGTCGGCGAATGGCTGTCGGCGTGGTCGCACCCCGAGATGATCCCGGTGGCGAAAGTGGTCGTCACCGCGCTCGTCGAGAACGTGTTACGCCACACCGAGAGCGAACCCGGCCTGCGGATGGAGTTCGACGGCGCCAAAGTCACCGTCGCCGTCGAGGACGCCAGCAACCGTCCCGCCGGGGTGCGCGAACGCCCGGCGGCCCAGGGGCCGCCTTCCGGTCTGCGAATCCTCACCTCGCTCTGCCGGGCCTGGGGTAACGCGCCGACGACATCGGGGAAAACTGTGTGGGCGGTGATCGGTCCGGAGAACGTCCTGTAGTGGGTATGTTCGGAAGCGGTTGACACTCGGCGGACGGGATTCGGTTGAACGAGAAGTCAGAAGAGGCCTTCGAATCGCTTCTTCGCCACATGCGCGATGCCCGAGGGTTCGACTTCACCGGGTACAAGCGGGCGTCGCTGATGCGGCGCGTCCGCCACCGAATGGATCAAACCGGCTTTCAGACGTTCGAGGAGTATCTGGACTTCCTGCAGGCCAGCTCCGACGAATTCGCCGCGCTTTTCAACACGATCCTGATCAACGTGACCGCCTTCTTCCGCGATCCCCCCGCGTGGGAGTTCCTGCAAGCCGAAGTCGTGCCCTCGATTCTGGCCGAGCGGGGTCCCAGCGATCCGGTGCGGGTGTGGAGCGCCGGTTGCGCATCGGGGCAGGAGGCGTACACGCTGGCGATGGTCTTGTCGGAAGCCATGGGCCCAGACAACTTCCGGCAGCGGGTCAAGATCTACGCCACCGACATCGACGAGCAGGCGCTGACCGAAGCCCGTGCGGGCACTTACGACGCCAAAGCCGTCGAGTCCGTGCCTCCGGAACTGCTGGATCGCTACTTCGAGTCGGTCAATGGGCGCTACGTCTTCCGCAAGGACCTGCGTAGGGCGGTGATCTTCGGCCGCAACGATCTGGTCAAGGATGCGCCGATCTCGCGGATCGATCTGCTGGTGTGTCGCAACACGCTGATGTACCTCAACGCCGAAACCCAGCGAAACGTGTTGAGCCGCTTGCACTATGCGCTCGCGCCGCAGGGCACGATGTTCCTCGGGCACGCCGAGATGCTGCTGACCCACAGTGATCGCTTCACACCGGTCGACCTGAAGTACCGGATCTTCCGCAAGGCCGCCGGCTCACACGTCGGCAACGACCGCTATGACAACGGTGGGGCGATGTACGACCGACACGGTGAGCTTCCCGGCCTGGATCCGGTCCGCGAACTGGCGTTCCGCGCAAGCCCCGTCGCCCAGATCGTCGTCACTGGCGACGACACCGTCGCCATGATCAACCAGCAGGCCGAGACGACGTTCGGTCTGTCGGCACGCGACATCGGCCGTCTTCTGCGCGACCTCGAGGTGTCCTATCGGCCCGTCGAACTTCGGGCTTACCTCGAGCAGGCCAAGGTCGAACGGCGATCGGCGCGCATACCCGACGTGCAGTGGCAGCGTCCAGGGGCAGAGACCGTCTGGTTCGAGATCCATGTCAACCCGCTGGTCGATGGCGAGAACGGGTTGCTCGGCGTGTCGATCGTGTTTTTCGACGTGACCACGACCAAAGGGTTGTTCGACAAATTGATGCAGACCAACCGCCAGCTCGAGTCTGCGTACGAGGAGCTGCAGTCGACCAACGAAGAGTTGGAGACCACCAACGAGGAACTGCAGTCGACGGTCGAGGAACTGGAGACCACCAACGAGGAACTCCAGTCCACCAACGAAGAACTCGAGACCATGAACGAGGAGCTGCAGTCGACCAATGACGAACTGCACACGATCAACGACACGCTGCGCGAGCGCGGCGTCGAGCTCAACGACGCCAAGGCGTTCCTCGACGCGCTGATCAACTCCATCCATCTCGGCATGGTGGTGGTGGATCGCGAGATGCGGGTGCTGGTGTGGAACCGCGGTTGTGAGGAGCTCTGGGGCCTGCGAGCGGACGAGACGAAGGGAAAGCTGCTGGGATCGCTGGACATCGGCCTGCCCACCGAGGAGATCAAGCCACTGATCGGGAAGGCGTTCGTCGACGCCGACGTCACCGCCGATGCCGTGGTGGATGCCGTCAACCGTCGCGGCCGGGCCACGCGGATTCGCCTTTCCTGCGCGGCCTTTCGGTCCGATGAGGACGCGGTGAACGGCGCCTTGCTGTTGATGGAACCACAACAGCGCTAGGACTCCCTTCGGAAATCCTCTTCTTCGCGTTCGAGTTCGGACAGACGAGCGGCTTCATGGCGGCGGGCTTCCTCGCGGTGGTGTTCGGCGGCGTCCTGATGGGCCTCCCCGTTGCCGTCCCCGGCCAGCAGAGCCGCCTGCTCGTGGGCGGCGGCGGCGCGCATGTGGGCGCGTTCGGCCTCCCGGTGCCGATCGGCGGCGGCACGATGGGCGCGTCGGGCCCGGTCGAGGGACTGCTCCGCCCGCTTACGGGCCTGCGCAACCGCCTGTGAGTCGACGGAGACGCCGTGCTCCAGGTCGGCACGGCGCCGTCGCAGCTCCTCCGCGCGGGTACGGGCCAAACCGGCACGTTCCTCGGCCGAGTAGGGGACCGATTCGTTCGGATTCGTGGTGCTCATCGCCCCTCCCGCAGCAGGTCAACGTCGCTAACAACGATACGTCGCCGGGTCGATGAGGCACTCAGCCGCGCAAGGTCGTGTGCGGGCTCTGGCCGTAGGTTTGGCGGTACAGCACCGCGAACCGCCCGGTGTGGGCGAAGCCCCAGCGGGCGGCGATCTCGGTGACCGTGGAGTGCGACCGGTCGCCGGCGACCAGTTCCTGGTGCGCGTAGTGCAGCCGTAGGCGGCGTAGGTACTGCAGCGGCGTGGTCTCTAGATGCTTGCGGAACATGTACTGCACGGCGCGCGGGGTGAGGTGAACGGCCTCAGCGATATCGGCCAGCGCGATGTCGTGGGAGACGTGGGCGTCCATGTACTCCATCGCGCGACGCAGCATGACCGGCTTGTGCGCCGTGTCGTCGTCGGGTTCCGGGTCGGCCACCGCGCTGTTGGGAAACGTCGCGAGTGTGATCGACGCCAGCAGCCGGCTGACAGATCCGAGAACCAAAGGAGTGGCCGTACTGTCGTGGGCGAGCACTCCGTCGCTGATGTAGGTGACGGTGTTCTTCCACAGTTCGGCGGCGGCGGCATCGAGCGGCGCGAAACTCCGGAAGCGGATCGGCAGCGGAGCCTGGCTGGCAGGCAGACCGGTCGCCACCCCCGACACCGTCGCCGGGTCCAGCAACACCGCAGTCCCCCGAAGCCCGTCCCCACTTGCGCGGAAGGGCAGGTGGGGTTGACTCAGCACCGCCACGTCGCCGGCTCCGGCCTCGCTGACCAATCCGTCGGACGTCGTCGCGACGCGCCCGCTGTCCGGCCAGATCACGGCCACCTTGTTCAGGGGGTCCGGCCCGAATTCGACATGACCCGCGATGGACAGCTTGTCGATTGTCAGTGGGCCGACGGTGGTACGACGATGGGTCAGCAGCGGCACTTCCCGGTGCACGGTCGGCTTGTTGGTCAGCCGCAGGCAGACGCCGTAGGCATCCTCCAAGAACTCGCCGGCATCCGCGGCGTCGTCGATCTCGACCTGTGTTCGTTCGGGTCGGTGTAGTTGAACGGTTTGAGTGCTGATCGTGCTCACCTCGTCCAAGGTGAGTTTGGAAAGAGCTGCCTGCTCAGCCCCCATTGCTCCGAGGCTACCCACTGGCTGCGCGTTCGACACCTCGGCACGCTTGCCTTCAGGACAAGATCTGTCTTGGGACGGCCGAGATCTGGCGTGGCGGCCATTCTCCTGCGTCGACGCGATCTCGACCATCGATCCGCAGTGGTCACAGCGATCCGAGAGGTGCGACCACCCCCCAAAGCGGACGTGGGCGAGGCTGATGGCACCGGTCGCGCCGGCGCCGCGGGGACGCCAACGCAGCGAATGGCCCTGGCCGCCGCTGTTCGAGTCGGCCCAGGCCAAGCGGGTCATCCGCGCCTACAAGAAGTTCACGAATCGGCCGTGAGCGTTCGTCGACCGGGGACTTCCTGTCTGGGCCAGAATTGCCTGGATAGGAGGTCCCATGTCGTCTCACCTGGAAATCTCGAGACCCTCGGGGCGGGAGCTGGTGCCGCTGAGTGGTCAGCGCGTGACGCTCGGCAAGGCCTCCACCAACGCGGTGTCACTCGAGCACGACGAGACCGTCTCACGGTTGCACGCCGTCCTCGAGAACCTCGGATTCGCCTGGTCCATAAGGGATCTCGGAAGCCGCAACGGAACCTACCTCAACGGCGAGCGAATCAGCGCCGAACGCGTGCTGCGGTCCGGTGACGAGGTGCGTCTCGGCAAGTCGCGTTTGGTGTTCTGGGAGGTGAGGGACAGCGGGGACGGCAAGCTCGACGAGGAGACGGTGACCGCCCAGGCCGTCGAGCCCCCGCCGCGGCTGACCCGCCGCGAACTCGACGTGCTCGTCGTGTTGTGCCGGCCGCTGGTTTCCGACGACCCGTTCCCCGAACCCGCGTCGGTGCGCCGGATGGCGGGCGAACTGTTCGTCACCGAGGCCGCGGTCAAACAGCATCTGCAGAATCTCTACGACAAGTTCGCCATCCCCGCCGAAGGCGATCGTCGGGTCCGGCTGGCCAACGAGGCGCTTCGGCGCGGCGCCGTCACCCTCGCACAACTGCGCGCTACGTGAAGTCGAGGGCCTCCACGGTGGCGACGGGTCCCTCGTGGGTCGGCCGGTCGGCACCGCCGATGCAGTACACCGTCGAACCGACGGCGGCCACCACCTGGCCGTGCACCGGAGTCCCGATGGGCGCCACCGTCGTCCACTTGCCGTTGGCGATGTCGTACATCTCGACCGTCGCCAGCACGCGCGTCGGCTCCTCTCCGCCCACCGCGACGATCCGGCCGTCGATGTAGGCGGCGCCGAAGCTTCCGCGGGCAGACGGCATGTCCGTCAGCTTCTCCCACTCTCCCGACGACGGATCGAACCGCTCGAAGGCGGCGGTGTTCTCGTCAGCGCTCAGTGACCGCCCGCCCACGGCGTAGACATAGCGGTCGTCGGATACCGCGGCCAGATGCTCACGCGCGGTGGGCATGTCGGCGGCCTGAGTCCAGGATTCACCGTCGAACACTTCCGTCGGCACGACGAGCTCTTTGTCGCTCTGCCCGCCGACGACCACCAGCTTGTCGCCGACGACGGCAGCCGCCGCGCCGGCACGGCCGTGCTGCAGAGCGGGAAGTTCGGTCCACTTGCCGTCGCGCAGTGCGAACACCTTGTCCGATGGCTCCCCGATGTTGTCGGTGGCGCCTCCGAGGACGACGACCTCCCCCTTGTAGGTGGCGGCTGTCGCGTGGTGCAGCCCGATCGGCAGCGACGGGGCGGGCTGCCAATCCTCCGTCTGCGCGTCGAAAGTCTCGACGGTGTCGAGGGTCTCGCCCTCACGGATACCGCCTGCAATCCAGATCTTGTCGTCGAGCACCGTCCACGCCATCATCAACCGCGCCGTCGGAGCATCCGGGAGCGCCCGCCACTGCGCTGCCGGCTGCGGTTGGCGTGCAGGAAGTTTCAGCGACTCCGCCGACGAGGTGATCTTGCCGTCGCCGGCGCCCGTCGAGCCGCCGATCGCGTACACGCGACTGCCCACCGCGGCCACCGCCATACCGTGGCGCGCGGTGCCCATGTCGGGCAGACCGGACCAGGTCGTCGTCGACAGATCGAACGCGAGCACGCTCTTGAGCGCTTGCCCTCCGGACATGCCGCCCACCACGACCAACCGGTCGTCGGTGGCCGCGATGTCGAAATCGCTTCGCGCTTCGGGAAGTTCGGGCAGGGCCGTCCAGGTTTCGGCGGCGGGGTCGTACGCTTCGACGGTCGCCACGTCCGCGCTTCCCGTGGTGCCGCCGATCGCGTACACCAGTTTGTCGTCGGACGCCGCGCTCAACATCTGACGCGGGGTCCGGATGGGTGCCCCGAGCTTCCAGGAGGTGCCGTCAAAAACCTCCGTGGTGTTCAGCAGCTTGCCCGCTGCGTCCACTCCGCCGGTGACGACGATCCGGTCACCGACCACGGCGGCGGCCGCGGCGGCCCGCGGTTGTAGCAGCGTCGGCAGTTCCGTCCAGCGACTGTTGACGAGGCGCCACACCCGATCGGTCGCGATCTTCGCGTCGGCCCCTTCCGTGCGCCATCCGCCGAGCACGACCGGGTTCTCCCGCCATGTCACCGCCATCGCGCGCTGCACGGGGACGGGCAGGTCCTCGCCACTTTTCCAGCTGTCGATTGCGGGGTCGTAGCCCTCGTGCCTGCCGCTGACGCGGCCATCGGCGCCGAGGCCGCCGAAGACCCAGATGGTGCCGTCGGCCTCGGTGGCGGCCACCGCGTCGCGGGCGGCGCGCGCGTCGGCGATCGGCCGCCAGGCCGGTTGTGCCTCGGCGGCCTGCGGTGTGGGAGCAGCGGTTTGGTCGCCACCGGAGTCGCGCGTCCAGGCGATCACGAAGACTCCGCTGACCACCAGCAGCAGTACCCCAACGATCGCGCCCGAGACGATCAGGACCCGTTTACGGTTCCGCCGTCTTGGCGGCGCGGCCTCGGATGACTCGGGCCGCACCCCGGGCGGCGTCTGCCAGGGCAGGCTCGTCTGACTGATGGACGCGGTGTGGGCGAACATCCCCGGCTCGGGCAGGGGCCCGGCGGGTTCGCCGGACCCGGCGGGCCGCCGCGGCGGGGCCAGCGGCTCGGGTTGCGCGGATACGGACGGCTCGACGAGCTCCGAGATCGGCACCGCCTGCGTGCCCTCCGGCTGCTCCGGTGGGGCGCTGGGCTCGCCGAGCGCCATCACGTCGGCGGTCAACCCGTTGTTCCGCTGCGCCAACTGCAGTTCATGACCGAAGTCGGCAGCAGAGGCGTAGCGGTCGGCGGGCTCGCGGGCCATCGCCTTCTCCACCACCGCACACACATCGGCGGGGATGCCCTGGGGACGCAGATCCGGTATGGGCGTCGAGGTGATGCGCAGGTAGTGCGCGATGAGATCCTCGTCGTTCTTGCGCTCGTGCGGCGGCTTGCCCGCGATCAGCGCGTAGATCGAGGCGCCAAGCGAGTACACGTCGGCCTCGACGGTCGGTGGGTTGCCCTCGAGAACCTCTGGGGCGGTGTAAGACAGGGTGCCGGTGAAGAAGCCGGTGACCGTCTTGTACCCGCCGGCGATGCGGGCGGTCCCGAAGTCGCTCAGCTGTGGTTCGCCGTAGTCATTGAAGAGCACGTTGGCGGGTTTGATGTCGCGGTGCAGGGTTCCGGTACGGTGCGCGGTTTCCAGTGCGCCGCAGAGCTTCACGCCGATGCGCAGCGCCTCGGGCCAGGCGATGCGGCCCTCGCGCCGCAACCGCTCCGCGAGCGATCCCTCGCGGTGGTACGGCATCACGATGAACGGCCGGTTGCTCTCCGTCACGCCGACTTGCAGGATGTTCACGATGTTCGGGTGCCCGGAGAGCGCACCCATGGCGTAGCCCTCGCGCAGGAACCGTTCCCGGTCGTCGTCGTCGAGATCGGACGCGAGCACCTTGATCGCGACGCTCCGCGCCAGCGACTGTTGATAACAGCGGTAGACGACGCCGCCGCCACCCCGGCCGATCTCGACGGCGTCGGTGAAACCGGCCGCCGCCAATTCAGTCGCTATTCCACCGGCCATGTGCCACCGCCCTCCGGTGAACTGCGGATCGTTCGCTCTCAACGTACCGAGCAAGCGCGCGTTGGACGCGCGATTCCACGGTTCCGAAGGACGTCCATACTGCGGGGTACGGGCGGCAAATACCCCTCGGATTGCGGTGGGTGGGCTTCGTCGCGTGGCGTCGCTCCGCGGCCGGGACGAAGGCCATACTCGAGCGGTGACATCACCCGCCGTCAGAATCGACGAGATCGAGGTCGCCGATCCTGCAGACGCATGGCGTCGGGCCGGTTTCACGATCGACGACGAGATGGTCTGCCGGGTCGGCGGCGTCCGCGTCGGATTTGTCGGCCCCGAGCGCGGTCGCGGCATCGTCGGGTGGTCGTTGTGCGGCTTACCCCCGGACGCCGTGCTCTCCGACGTCGACGGTATCCCGACGTCGAGGTCCAGCGCCGCCGGTGCGACGCCCGCTGAGCACTCGAACGGCGTCACCGCGATCGACCACGTCGTGCTGCTGTCACCCGATCTGGATCGGACCGTTCAGGCGCTCACCGCGATCGGTGTGGCCCCGCGAAGAGAACGCGACGGTGAACTGGGCGGCCGGCCGATCCGCCAGATCTTCTTCCGGTTCGGCGAGGTGATCGTCGAGGCCGTCGGCTCACCGGGCACCACAAGCGAAGCGCCGTCGACTCTGTGGGGGATCACCTACGTCGTTGCCGACATCGACGCGACCGGGGCGTTCTTCGGGGGGCGCACGGGGCCGGTCAAGGACGCGGTACAGCCCGGGCGCCGGATCACCACGCTGCGCCATCAGGAGTTCGGGATGTCGGTCCGGACGGCGTTGATCTCGGCGTCCGCGCGTCGCTGAGTCGACGTCTCGGGCTCGACGCTTATCCTCGTCGGGTGAGCCAGGACCCAGTCGTCATACACACCGACGGCGGCTGCAGGCCCAATCCGGGTCCCGGCGGTTGGGGCGCGGTGCTGCGTCAGCGTTCGCACGTGCGGGAGATGTGCGGCGGCGAGGCGCAGACGAGCAACAACCGGATGGAGCTCACCGCGCCGATCATGGCGTTGGAGGCGTTGACGCGGCCCGTGGTGGTGCACCTGTACACCGACAGCACCTATGTCCGTAACGGCATCACCAAGTGGGTGCTCGGCTGGGAGCGCAACGGCTGGCTGACTGCCGCGAAGCAGCCGGTGAAGAACGTCGACCTCTGGACGAGGCTGCAATTGGCTTGCGCGCCACATCAAGTCGAGTGGTTCTGGGTGAAGGGCCATTCAGGGGTCGCCGACAACGAGTTGGCCGACCAGTTGGCGACGCGGGGAATGCAGGAAGCGCTGCGGGCGCCTACTCCCAGGTGACCTCGCCGGGCTCCTTGTCGGGTCGTAACCCACGCCAACTCGGTTGGCGCAGACGGTTATCCGAGGTGCGTTCGCTGTAGCGGACCTCGCCGACGAGTTCGGGCCGCACGAACGTCACACCCTTGGCGTCCTGGCGCGGCAGTCGTTCGTTGAACGGACTCTCGTCGGTCTCCAGCGGTTTGAGGGTCTTCTTGAGTTCGGCCAACGCCTTGTCCGTGAAACCGGTTCCGACGCGACCCACGAACTCCAGACCTCCGTCGGCCGGAATCCCGAGCATCAGCGAGCCGATCCCGCTCGAACGTCCACCCTCCCCCTGTCGCCAGCCGGCGATCACGACTTCCTGTGTGTTCCAGACCTTGTCCTTGATCCACGCCTTCGACCGCCGGCCCGGCTGGTAGGTCGAGTCACGTTTCTTCGCGACCACGCCCTCCCACCGCTTCTTGCGGGCGTACTCCATCGCCTCGGGGCCGTCGCCGGGCAACGGATCCGGCACGATCAGGCCGCCGCCCTCGGCCAGCGCCTCGAGTATCTTGCGACGGTCGGAGTACTTGGCGCGCAACAGGGAGCGGCCGTCGAGGTGCAGGATGTCGAACGCCCAGAACTCCACGCGGGTCGATCGGGCACGGTTCTGCATCTCGGAGAAGCTCGGCACGCCGGACTCGTCGAGCGCGACGGCCTCACCGTCGATGATGACGTGGTGATCGGCGAGATCGGCTGCCACCGCCTCGAATTGGGGGAACTCGGCGGTGACGTCTCGGCCACGCCGGGAGCGCACTGTGAGCCTGCCGCGATCCGCGTCGATGATCACGCGGTAGCCGTCCCACTTACCCTCGAACGCCCACTGGTTCGCCTTGAGCTTGGCGACCGAGCCCTCCGTCGACAGCATCGGCGCGAGATCACCTGCTTGCGGGCGCTTCTGGTCCTTCATGCGGTGCGCGAGCCAGTTCTTGCCGTCGGTCTGGATCAGCGCATAGCGGCCGTCGACCTTCTTGCCGCGCAGGTTGATGATGACCTCGCCGCCCTCCGCGGCGCTGTCGGGTGGTACGTCGTTGAACTTCTCGGCCTCATAAGTGCCGGTGTCCCAGATGATCATCTTGCCGCCGCCGTACTCGCCCTTGGGGATCTCGCCGTGGAAGGTGAGGTACTCCAACGGGTGGTCCTCGGTGTGCACGGCGAGGTGGTTGACCGACGGGGTGTCGGGCAGGTTCTTCGGCACCGCCCAGCTGACCAGCACGCCGTCGCGTTCGAGCCTCAAGTCGTAGTGCAGCCGTCGGGCGTGGTGTTCCTGGATGACGAACTTGTCGTTGTTCCCCGTCTTCGGCGGCTTGTTCGGCACCGGCTCAGGGGTCTTCGATGCGTCGCGCATGCTGCGATACGTCGTCAGGCGGTCCGGTACCGGTACCGCCTCGTCGAGCGGTGCGAGCAGGTCGCCCATCTCCTGCACCCGGTCGAGCACCTCGTCGAAGTTGAGGTGCCGCAACTTCGGATCCTCGATCTCGTCCCAGGTGCGTGGTGCGGCGACCGTCGGATGTTCGCGTCCGCGAAGCGAATACGGCGCGATCGTGGTCTTGGCGCCGTTGTTCTGGCTCCAGTCGACGAAGACCTTGCCGGTGCGCACGCTCTTGGTCATGGTCGCGGTCACGCGTTTGGGCATCGTCTTCTCGAGCTGTTGTGCGACCCGCCGCGCGAGAACCGATGCACCCTGCGAGCTGATCGGTTCCTCGAGCGGGACGTACAGGTGCACCCCCTTGCTACCGCTGGTGAGCGGGAAGGTGGTCAACCCGATGTCGGTGATGAGGTCGCGCACCTCGTGGGCGACCTCGCAGAGCTGGCGAAAGGACACCCCCTCGCCGGGGTCGAGGTCGAACACGATGCGGGTCGCGGGGCCGGGCGTCGGTGGCCCGTCGTCCTTGCTGACGAACCGCCACTGCGGGACGTGCACTTCGAGCGCGGCCTGCTGCGCGATCCAGGCCAGACCCTCGGCCGTGTCGATCAGCGGATAGGTCGTCATCCCCGAGCGGTGCGTGACCGACGCGCGGTCCAACCAGTCCGGCGCCGACGAGGCGAGTTGCTTCTCGAAGAACGACGGCTCCTCGACACCGTTGGGCCAGCGCTTGCGGGTCACGGCGCGGCCCGCGATATGCGGGATCATCGCCTCGGCGACGCCGACGTAATAGTCGAACACCTCCGCTTTGGTGGTGCCCGTCGCCGGGTACAGCACCTTGTCCGGGTTGGTGAGCTTCACCCGGCCGAATCGATCCACAGTGTGAACGTATACCCGCTGCTACGTTGGATCCGTGGCGAGAATCTTCGCGGCGGTGCTGGTCGCGGTGGCTGCCCTGTTGGCGGCACCGCACGCCGCGGCAGATCCGCAGGATCTCGTCCCGTACTGCTCGGGTGACCAGACGCCGATGGACGACAACTGCCGCCCGCCGGCCCACCAGGAGTTCACCCACTCGCCCAGCGGCCTCGACCCGAATCTGCCCAGCGGCCTTGACCCAGGGAACGCGGCGGTCGTCGACTAGCGGCTAGCCCCGAGTGCCACGGCTGCTAACGCCGCCGATTTCTGCGCCAGGGCTGCGATTTCGCGTTATCCACAGCCCTGCCGCAGAAATGGACGACGGGGTACGCGTTCTGTCGGCCGTCCCGTCCACGATCCGGACATGTGGCAACCGTTTCTGGGCAGCGAGGCGATCAGCGATGGCCGACTCACGCGAGGGCAACTGCGCTGGAACCACTCCGCCGTCCTGCCGCGGGTCTACCGCCCAAACGACGCTGAACGCAATATCCACTCCAACGCCGTCGCTGCGTGGCTGTGGACCGGTCGCAGAGGCGTGATCGCGGGGCGGGCCGCGGCTGCGTTCCACGGCGCAAAGTGGGTGGATGCGTCGACCCCGATCGAGGTGATCACCGCCCACACCCGCCCGCGCGAAGGCGTCATCGTCCACGAAGAACGGTTGGCACCCGATGAGATCACCTACTTCGGGGAGATCCCCGTGACGACCCCCGCTCGGACCGCGTGGGATCTGGCTCGCCACCTTCCGCGCGACAAGGCCGTCGCGCATCTGGACGCCCTGGCCGCCGCCACGGGGGTGTCCGCCGATGATGCCTTGGCGCTGAGCGATCGATACCGGGGCGCACGCGGAGTTCGTCGTGCCCGGACGGCGCTCCGCTTGATGGATGCAGGCGCGCAATCGCCCGAAGAAACCCGCCTTCGTCTTTTGCTCATCGACGCCGGATTGCCCACCCCGCGGACGCAGATCAGGCTCAGCGACGGCTACCAGGAGGCGTTTCTCGACATGGGGTACGACGATCCGATGGTCGGCCTGGACTACGACGGAGTTCACCACAGCGAGAACCGACGGCAATACGTGTATGACGTGGGTCGTGCCGCGTTCGTCGATCGCCAAGGCTGGATCGACATCCATGTGCTCAAGGAACACAGCCGGCGATACATCTTGCATCGCGTCTTCGACGCGTTCTCCCGCCGCGGTTGGACCCCGCCGAAATCTGCAAGAGGGTCGCGGTGAGGCGAAAATCGCAACCCTGGTGCAGAATTCGGCGGCGCTGAAAGCCTAAATCAGTCGATGCGTTCGCCGGTCTCCGGGTGGAACAGGTGCACGGACCCTTCCAGATGCCTGCGCAGCCGCACCGTCTCGGCGAGTTTGGGCGCCGTGCGCGGATTGCAGCGCGCGACCAGCTCGACTCCCGAACCCGCGTGCGTGTAGAGGTAGGCCTCGCTGCCGAGGTCCTCGACCAGGTCGACGACGACTTCCACCCCGCCGGAGTCGGTGAGCTCCAGTTGTTCGGGCCGGATGCCGAGCGTGACCTCCGAGAGGCCCGCGTCGCTCAACTTCGAAAGTCGCTCGCGCTCGAGCGGCAGCGTCGTGTCGCCGATGCGGACACCGTCGGGTGCGATCGGCAGCGTCACCAGATTCATGGCGGGTGAGCCGATGAAACCGGCCACGAACGCATTGGCCGGCCTGTCGTAGAGCTCGTTCGGGGCGGCGAACTGCTGCAGCTTGCCGAACCGCAGGACCGCGACCCTGTCCCCCATCGTCATCGCCTCGATCTGGTCGTGGGTGACGTAGACCGTCGTGGTGCCGAGCCGTCGCTGCAGCGCGGCGATCTGGGTGCGGGTCTGCACGCGCAGCTTCGCGTCGAGGTTCGACAGCGGCTCGTCCATGCAGAACACCTGCGGCTCGCGCACGATGGCGCGGCCCATCGCGACGCGCTGCCGCTGTCCACCGGACAGCTTGGCGGGCTTGCGGTCGAGGAACTCCGTGAGGTCCAGGATCTTGGCCGCCTCTTCGACCTTCTTGCGCCGCTCGTCGCGCGAGACCCCACGCAGTTTCAGCGCGAAACCCATGTTCTCCGCGACGGTCTTGTTCGGGTACAGCGCGTAGTTCTGGAACACCATCGCGATGTCGCGGTCCTTGGACGGCACACCGGTCATGTCCCTGCCGCCGATCTCGATGGTGCCCTCGTCGATGTCCTCCAGTCCGGCCAGCATGCGCAGGGCGGTGCTCTTGCCCGACCCGGACGGCCCGACCAGCACAACGAATTCGCCGTCGGAGATGTCGAGGTCGAGCGAATCGACCGCGAGCTTGTCCGAGCCTTCGTAGACGCAGGAGGCGTTGCGGTAAGTGATTGTTGCCATTGGTATCTCCGTGTCTCTCGTGATCGGGCCGGACGGATTACTTGATCGCGCCGAACGACAGTCCGCGCACCAGCTTGTTCTGGGCGATCCACCCGCACAGGATCACCGGCAGGGCGGCCATGGTCGCGGCCGCCGACAACACGGCCCAGTACTGACCCTCACCGGCGATGAAGCCGACGAGGTACACGGGCATGGTCTGGGCGTTCACCGCGGTCAGGTTCACCGCGAAGAAGAACTCGTTCCAGGCGAAGATCACGCAGATCAACGCCGTCGCAGCGATACCCGGCGACACCAGGGGCAGGATCACCTCGCGCACCGACCGCCACAGGCTGGCGCCGTCCAGGCTGGCCGCCTCCAGCAGTTCGCCGGGCACCTCGAGGAAGAACGACCGCATCATCCACACCGCGATCGGCAGGTTCATCGCCGTGTAGAGCACGATCAACGCCCAGATGTTGTCCAACAGCCCGATGTTGGACACGATCACATACAGCGGCAGGATCACCGCGACGACGGGCAGCATCTTGGTGCTCATGAAGAAGAACAGCGCATCCTGGGTCTTGCGGACCGGTCGCAGCGACAACGCGAATGCGGCGGGGACCCCAAGCACGAGCACGAGCAGCGTCGAAATCCCGGTTGCGAACAGCGAATTCAGCATCGCGGGCCCGATGCCCTGGTCGAAGACGGCAGAATACTGATCGAGCGTCGGGGAGAAGAACAGCTTCGGCGGGCTGGTGGCGGCGTCGGCCTCCTGCTTGAACGACGTCAACACCATCCAGAAGACCGGGAAGAAGAACCCGATCCCGACGAGCCACGCCACCAGCCCCCACGGACTGAACGTGCGGGACTTCTTCTTTTTCTTGGCCACGGGTTGCGGTGTGGCTGCAGATTTCTCGACCGTGGTAGTCATGTCAGGCCACCTCTTCCTTCCCGGTGAACGACTTGAAGATCAACCGCAGCGCGAAGCTGGCGATGACGATCGTGAAGACGACCACCACCACTCCCATGGCCGCCGCCTGGCCGATGTCGAAGCCGAGGAACGCGCGCTGATAGATGTAGAACGGCAGGTTCGCGCTCGCGATGCCCGGTCCGCCCTGCGTCATCATGTAGATGGCATCGAACGTGTTGACCAGAAAGATCGCCCCGAGGACGACTCCCAACTCGATGAATCGCCGAAGGTGCGGCAGCGTCAACTCCCGGAAAAGCTGAAAGGCGTTCGCACCGTCGACTCGGCCGGCCTCCAGAATGTCGCGCGGCATCGACTGGAGACCGGCGAGGATCAGCAGCATCATGAACGGCGTCCACTGCCAGATCAGCATCACCATCACCATCGCCAGCGGGAACTGCCCGATCCAGTCCATCCGCTCGATCCCGACCAGCGACAGCAACCAGTTCAGGATGCCGTTGTTCGGGTCGAGGATCGTCGTCTTCCAGATCAGCGCGGCCGCAACGGGTGTGACGAGGAACGGCGTGATCAGCAACGTCCGCACGACCCCGCGGCCCAGGAACGCCCGGTCGAGCAGCAAGGCCAGGAGCAGACCGAAGAACGCGGAGATCAGCACCACCCCGACGATCAGCACCACGGTGTTGAGCGCGACGGTCCAGAACTGACTGTCCTTGGCCACCGTGACGTAGTTCTGCAACCCGATGAACTCACGGGAGCCGGGGCGAACCAGGTTCCACGACAGCGTCGAGTAGTAGAGGGTGAACAGAAACGGAACCTGCGTCACGACGATCATGAAGATCAGCGCCGGCAACAGCGGACCCCGCCTGCGCCAGGCTTCGGCGCGGCTCACCCCGGTTTCCTTCGCCTCCCGGATCCTGCGAACCCGTTCTGCCACCGCCGTTTCGCTGGCGCCGGCCGTGGTATCGGCGGTTACGGTCATCACTTCTCCTGATATGTCTTGCCGACGACCTCGGCGTACTGCTGCGCTTGGTCGAGCGCCTCGTTGACCGTCTTCTGACCGGCGATCGCGGCGCTGATCTGTTGGCTGACCCTGGTGCCCAGGTCCTGGAACTCAGGTATCGCCACGAACTGGATTCCGGTGTACGGAACCGGTTGCACGGTGGGCTTGTTCGGGTTGGCGTTCTGGATCGAACGCAACGTCAGCGGTCCGTAGGACCGCGAGATCTTCTCGTACTCCGGCAGTTCGGTGTAGGTGGATGTTCGGCTGCCCGGTGGGACCCTCGCCCAGCCGAGCTTCTCCCCCACCAGCTTCATGTAGTCCTTGCTCGTCATCCATGAGATGAACTTCCATGCGCCGTCGGGGTTCTTCGCTGACTTCGGGATACCCAGCGCCCAGGTGTAGAGCCACCCGGAGTTCGGCTTCTCGGCGATGGGCGCGGGCAGATATCCGATCTTGCCGACCAGTTCCGGGTATTCCTGCGGATCTTCGAGGACCGACACCGCCGACGTGGCGTCGTACCACATGGCGGTCTGGCCCTGGCCGAACAGGTTCGCGCATTCCTGGAAACCGGTGGAGGCGGCGCCCAGTTCTCCGGAGCGCTTGACCAGGTCGACGTAGAAGTTGACCGCCTTGCGCACCTCGGGGCTGTTGAGCTGTGCGTTCCACTGCTCGTCGAACCACCGCCCGCCGAACGTGTTGATCACGGTGTTCAGAGGCGCGAGCACCTCACCCCATCCCGGCTTTCCGCGAAGGCAGATTCCCGCGCGGTCACCGGATTTCAGGGTGTCGGCCCACTGCGCGACCTCCTGCCAGGTCGGCTGGTAATCCGGTGACTGGTCGACCTCGATCCCGGCCTGTTCGAACAGGTCCTTGCGGTACATCAGAAACGACGACTCGCCGTAGAACGGGACGGCGTACATGTCGCCTTCGTACGACAGCGACTCGCGCAGCGACGAGATGAAGTCCTCCTCGTCGTACCCCGCCGTCTGCGAGGCGTATTCGGAGAGGTTCTGCAGCCAGCCGTCCTTCGCCCACTGCGGGGTCTCGAAGTTACTGATCATCACGACGTCGAACTCGCTTCCGCCCATCGCGGTCGACATGGTGATCTTGGCGCGGGCCTGGTTCTCCGAGAGCGTGACGAACTTCAGCTTCGTGCCGGGGTTGGCCGCCTCGAACTCCGACGACAGATCCCTGGCGTCGGTCATCTGCGAGTTCGACACCATGGCGATGGTGACCTGGTTGTCCGAGGCGCCCAAGCTGCCCGCTCCCGAACACCCGGAGGCCAGCACGACCCCGGACGCCGCGGCCACCGCCGCGAACCGCTTCATCATTGTCGGTCTCACCTGCGTCGTCTCCTCACTGCGCCAACAACCAACGCGCACAATCGATGTCACACACCAATAGCCGGGCCAGCCTCCCCCGCAGGACGGCCAGAGTGGCGTCGTATTTCGCGGCGCCGCTGGAGATCAGCAGCGTCTTCTCGCAGTTGCGGATGTCCTCGAGCGGCACCGACACCGCGCGCTGCTGGAGTTCGGTGTCGACGGGGACGCCGGCCGCGTCGAAGAACCGGCCGCCGATCTCACCCACCGCGCCGAGCGACTCCAACTCGTCGAGCATGCGGGTGTCGAGAAAGCTGCCCTCGAACAGGGTGGTCGACGTCGATACGGCGCCGACACCGAAGAGCATCATGTCCGCGTGCCGTCCCGCCTCCAACGTGCGGGAGATCACCGAATCGCTGCGCATCGACGCCACCGTCGACGGGTCGGCATACAGGGGTGCGGGCAGTCGTAACGTGCTCGCGCGCAACGTTTCCCCGCAGCGGCTCAAGATAAACTCGGTACCGGTCTGATAGGCCGCGGTCGACATGGCGCCGTCGAGTTGCACCACCGCGCGGCAGCTCGCCACCCCGGGAACCAACGCGTTGGCCACCGCGACCTGCTCAGGCCCCCAGGTGAACCCGAGGACGTCGCCGGGCGTGAGACGCCGCATCAGCAGCGCCGCCGCGGCCCGGCCAACGCTGGCGTATGCGACGGGCCGTCCGGTTGCGCCGATGTCGACGCCGTGGCCGGCGACCACCACCTCCGTCAGCCCGTAGCGCCGCTCGAGTTCTCGCTCATCCTCGGCGTGCAGGTCCTCACTCAGCCCGGCGGGCACGGCGATCTCGATGCGCACCAGTCCCCGGGCCTTTGCGCGGGCGATCAGTCGACCCGCAGTCGGGCGCGAGACACCCAGGCGGGCGGCGATCTCGGCCTGGGTCAATCCGTCGAGGTAGTACATCGTCGCCGCGCGCAGGGCCAGGCGGACGTCCTGCGTCGGCACCGCACCCCCGGCGAGGTCACCGGTCGACGCTGGTGCGGTCACCGCCCTGCCCTCCTCGGACTGTGAGCATTTGCTCAGGGGTGCGATTAGATGCTCACCACGTTAACATGGTGGTGTGACGCACACAACACTCTCGCCGGACAGCCGGATGCGGGCGGCCGTGCTCGTCGAACCCGGGCGGATCGAAATGCAGGAACGCCCTGTGCCCCGGCCAGACCCCGGTGACGCGCTGATACGGGTCTCGTCGGTGGGAGTCTGCGGATCGGACACGCACTACTACCGGCACGGGCGAGTGGGCGGATTCGTCGTCGAGGCGCCGTTGATCCTCGGCCACGAGGCCGCGGGCACGATCGTCGCCGTCGGCGACAACGTCGACCCATCGCGCATCGGCGAACGGGTGTCGATCGAACCGCAGCGCCCCGACCCCGACAGCGACGAAACCCGCCGCGGGCACTACAACCTGTGTCCGCACATGCGGTTCTTCGCGACCCCGCCGGTCGACGGGGCGCTGTGTGAGTACGTGACGATCGGCGCGGAATTCGCCCACCGCGTGCCGGACTCGATCTCCGATGAAGCGGCGGCGTTGTGCGAGCCCCTTTCCGTCGGCATCGCCGCCGTCCGCAAGGCGGGTGTCGACGGACGGTCGCGGGTGTTGGTCACCGGCGCGGGCCCGATCGGCATCGTGGTGATCCAACTCGCGCGGGCCTACGGCGCGACGGACATCATCGTCAGCGATCCCGACGAGGCCCGTCGGCAACGGGCGATCTCGTTCGGGGCCACCGAGGTTCTGGACCCGACGACCCAGCCGATAGGCGATTTCGGGGTGGACGGATATATCGACGCCTCCGGCGCGCCGACGGCCGTGGCCGACGGCATTCGCGCGGTGCGACCCGCCGGCCGGGTGGTGTTGGTCGGCTCGGGTGCGGAGTCGATGGAGCTGCCCACGCAGCTGATCCAGAACCGTGAGCTGGTGCTGACGGGCGTCTTCCGCTACGCCAACACCTGGCCGACGGCGATCGCGCTCGTCGAGTCTGGCCAGGTCGATCTCGACGCGATGGTGACCGCCCGCTTCCCCTTGGAGCGCACCGCCGAAGCCCTCGACTCCGACCGCACGCCGGGTAGCGTGAAGTCGGTGGTGACGGTGTCATGAAACTCGACAACTCCACGCTCGCACAGCTTTCCACCGACAAGCCGACCTACGACCGATCCCAGATATCGGTCGGCATAGTGCATTTCGGAGTCGGCGGCTTTCACCGGGCGCATCAAGCGATGTACGTCGACCGACTCCTGGAGAAGGGGCTGGCCAAGGAGTGGGGCATCGCCGGCGTCGGCGTGATGCCTGCCGACCGCAGGATGGCCGACGTGATGGCCGCCCAGGACGGCCTGTACACCCTGCTGCTGGAGAAGCCCGACGGTACCCGCGAGGCGCGGGTGATCGGTTCGATCGTCGACTATCGCTACGCGCCCGATGACCCGGAAGCGGTGATCGAACTGTTGGCCGCGCCGAGCACGCGGATCGTCTCGCTGACCATCACCGAGGGCGGCTACAACATCGACAACCTCGGTGACGGCGTGAACGTCTTCGGCCTGGTGGCCGCGGCGCTGGCGCGCAGGCGCGACCGCGGCATCACCTCCCCGACGATCGTGTCGTGCGACAACATCGAGGGCAACGGCGACGTCGCCCGCCACGCGTTCACCACCTACGCCGAGCGGGTGCATCCCGGGCTCGGCGAGTGGATCGGCGCGCACACCATGTTCCCCAACTCGATGGTGGACCGCATCACACCGGTCACCACACCCGACGTGATCGATGTCGTGGCAACCGAATTCGGTATCGATGACCAATGGCCGGTGGTGGCCGAACCCTTCACGGCGTGGGTGCTCGAGGACGACTTCACCGACGGGCGACCACCGTTGGAAGACGTGGACGTGCTGATGGTCGACGACGTCACCCCGTACGAGCTGATGAAGCTGCGGTTGCTCAACGCCGGGCACCAAAGCCTCTGTTACTTCGCGTATCTCGCGGGCTACCGGTTGGTGCACGACGCCGCGGGCGACCCGCTGTTCGCCGACTTTTTATTGGCGTACATGGACGACGAGGCCACACCGACGCTCAAGCCGGTGGCCGGCATCGACCTGCCCGACTACAAGCGCACGCTGATCGAGCGGTTCGCCAACCCGGGCGTCAAGGACACCATCGCCCGGCTGTGTTACGGCTCATCGGACCGCATTCCGAAGTGGCTGCTGCCCGTCGTCCGCGAGAACCTCCGAACGGGCGCGCCGATCCGGTTGTCGGCCGCGACGGTCGCCAGTTGGGCGCGCTACGCCGAAGGGGTCGACGAGCAGGGGCAGCCGATCGACGTGCAGGACCAGCTCGCCGACGTCCTGGTGCCGCTGGCCAGGGCTCAGCGCGACAATCCGACCGCATTCATCGAAAACACCGATCTCTTCGGCGATCTCGCCTCCGACCAGCGATTCGTCGACGCATACGTCTGGGCGCTGAACTCGCTGCACCGCGACGGCGCGCGCACAACGCTGGAAGCGTTGATGCACAGGAACGAACCATGAGCGCGGACCGTGCGCTGGTGATCGGCGAGGCGTTGATCGACATCGTCGAGCGTGGCGGGGAGGTCACCGGTGAACACGTCGGCGGCAGCCCACTCAATGTGGCGGTCGGGCTGGGCCGGCTGGGCCGCGGCGTCGACTTCCTGACACACATCGGCGACGACGAACGCGGACGGCGCATCGTCGACCATGCCGAAGCATCCGGGGTGCAACTCGTCTCGGGAAGTACGGATGCGGCGAAAACCCCGACCGCGTTGGCCACGCTCGACGAGCAGGGTTCGGCGCAGTACGCGTTCGACATCGAATGGCAACTGACCGGCACACCGGAGGTCGGGCCGCCGACGGTCGTGCACACCGGTTCGATCGCGGCGATGCTCGAGCCGGGCTGCCGTGCCACCGCCGCACTGGTCGACACGTATCACCCGTCGGCCACCGTGACGTTCGATCCAAATGTGCGGCCCGCCCTGATCGAGGACGCCGATGCCGCGCGCACCCGCATCGACCGGCTCATCGAGCGCTGCGACGTGGTGAAGGCCAGCGACGAGGACATGCGGTGGCTCGACCCGGGCCGCACCCCCGAGCAGATCGCGGAGACGTGGTTGTCGCTGGGCCCGTCGATCGTCGCGGTGACGATGGGCGGGCAGGGGTCGTTCGCGCTGTGCGCGCAGGGCCTGGTGCGAGTGCCGGCGTTCGAGGTCGACGTCGTCGACACCGTGGGCGCCGGTGATGCGTACATGAGCGGTCTGATCGACGCGCTGTGGACGTTGGGGCTGCTGGGCGCTCAGCGGCGGCGTGACCTGGCGCGAATCAGCGCGGCCGACCTGACGCGTGTCCTGCGCACGGCCGCGATGTCGTCGGCGCTGACGGTCGCCCGCGCCGGCGCCGACCTGCCCGATCGCGGTAGCCGCGATGCGGCGCTGGAATCAGCCATACTGGGTTGATGCGTTCTATATGGAAGGGTTCGATCGCGTTCGGCCTGGTGAACGTGCCGGTCAAGGTCTACAGCGCGCAGCAGGACCACGACGTGAAGTTCCACCAGGTGCACGCGAAGGACAACGGGCGCATCCGGTACAGACGCGTCTGCGAGATCGACGGTGAGGAAGTCGAGTATCGCGACATCGCCCGGGCTTACGAATCCGACGACGGGCAGACGGTGATCATCACCGACGAGGACATCGCCACGCTGCCCGAGGAACGCAGCCGCGAGATCGAGTTGCTGGAATTCGTTCCCGCCTCCGACATCGACCCGATGATGTATGACCGCAGCTACTTCCTCGAGCCCGAGGGCAAGTCGTCGAAGTCGTATGTGCTGTTGACCAAGACGCTCAAGGAAACCGACCGGGTCGCGATCGTGCACTTCGCATTGCGCAACAAGACGCGGCTCGCGGCGCTTCGGGTTCAGGACTTCAGCAAGCGCGACGTCATGGTGATCCAGACGCTGTTGTGGCCCGACGAGATCCGCGATCCCGACTTCCCGGTGCTGGACAAGGAAGTCGACATCAAACCGGCCGAGCTGAAGATGGCCACCCAGGTCGTCGACTCCATGACCGACGACTTCAACCCCGACCGCTACCACGACGAGTACCAGGAACAGCTGCGCGAGCTGATCGCAGCGAAACTCGAAGGCGGCGAAGCATTCACCACGGAGGAGCAGCCACAGGAACTCGACGAGACCGAGGATGTCTCCGATCTGTTGGCCAAACTCGAAGCCAGCGTGAAGGCGCGACGCGAAGGCCGCGGCGGGGCAAAGGATTCCGACGACGACAAGCCGGCCAAGAAGGCGCCCGCGAAGAAGAGCGCCGCGAAGAAGGCCGCGAAGAAGACGCCCGCCAAGAAGGCCGCGAAGAAGTCGCCGGCCAAGAAGTCGACGGCGAAGAAGACCGCCGCCAAGAAGTAGCCGCCCGCCAGGACTCGGGGCGTCGTAGAACCACTGGTTCGCGAGACGTACACCAGGGCCGTGCTATCCGGTCCAAGCACGACCCTGGTGTACGTCTCGCGAAAATTAGAACGTGTTTCAGAAAGCCCTCACACGCATCGTCGCGCCCTGCTACGGTTCGCCCGGCGAGGGAAGGACTCGAAACGTGATTCTTGACAGATTCCGGCTCGACGATCAGGTCGCGGTGGTCACGGGCGCCGGTCGCGGCCTGGGCGCCGCGATGGCGCTGGCATTCGCGGAAGCCGGTGCGGACGTGGTGATCGCGTCACGCACACAGTCGCAACTCGAGGAAGTCGCCGAGCAGATCAAGGGCGTCGGCCGCAGGGCGCACGTCGTGGTCGCCGACCTGGCCCACCCCGCCGACACCGCCACGTTGGCCGGTGCCGCGATCGAGGCGTTCGGAAAACTAGACGTCGTCGTCAACAACGTCGGCGGCACCATGCCGAACGCGCTACTGAACACCTCCAACAAGGACCTGCGCGACGCGTTCACCTTCAACGTGACCACCGCGCACGCGCTCACCACCGCGGCGGTTCCGCTGATGCTCGAGCACTCCGGGGGCGGCAGCATCATCAACATCACCTCCACGATGGGCCGACTGGCCGGCCGGGGTTTCGCGGCCTACGGAACGGCCAAGGCCGCACTCGCCCACTACACCCGCCTGGCCGCGCTCGACCTGTGCCCGCGGATCCGGGTCAACGCGATCGCGCCGGGGTCGATCCTCACGTCGGCGCTCGACATCGTGGCCTCCAACGACGAGCTGCGTAAGCCGATGGAGAAGGCCACCCCGATGCGCCGGCTCGGCGATCCGCAGGACATCGCCGCCGCCGCGGTGTACCTGGCCTCGCCTGCAGGCAGTTATCTGACCGGTAAGACGCTGGAGGTCGACGGCGGTCTGACGGTGCCCAATCTCGACATGCCCATCCCGGATCTGTGAGAGGACTTCCATGACGATCAAAGTGGCCGCGGTCGGCACCGGCAACGTCGGCAGGCACGCGCTGACCCAGCTCATCAACGATCCGCAGTACGAGCTCACCGCTGTCTTGGTGTCGTCGGACGCCAAGGCCGGCAAGGATGCGGGTGAGCTTGCCGGACTGCAGGTCTCGACAGGCATCACCGCCACGACGGACCTCGACGCGGTGCTGGTGACCCGACCCGAGTGCGTGGTCTACACCGCGATGGCCGACAACCGGCTGCCCGAGGCGCTCGAGGACTACCGCCGCATCCTGGCCGCAGGCGTCAACGTCGTCGGCAGCAGCGCGGTCTTCCTGCAGTACCCGTGGGAGGTACTGCCCGACGAACTCGTCAAGCCGATCGAGGAAGCCACCCAGACGGGCGGATCGAGCGTCTTCGTCAACGGTATCGATCCGGGCTTCGCCAACGACCTGCTTCCGCTCGCGCTCGCCGGAACCTGTCAGAGCGTCGAGCAGATCCGGTGCATGGAGATCATCAACTACGACACCTACGACAGCGCCACGGTGATGTTCGACGTGATGGGCTTCGGCAAGCCGCTCGACGAGATCCCGATGCTGTTGCAGCCCGGCGTCCTGAGCTTGGCCTGGGGATCGGTGGTGAGACAGCTGGCCGCAGGACTCGGCATCGAACTCGACAAGGTGTCCGAAACCTATGTGCGCGAACCGGCTCCCGAGGATTTCGACATCGCAGCGGGCCACATCGCCAAGGGCACCGCGGCGGCGTTGCGCTTCGAGGTCCAGGGCATCAAGGACGGCAAAGTCGCCGTCGTGCTCGAACACGTCACCCGGTTGCGCGATGACCTGCACCCGGACTGGCCGCAGCCCGCTCAGGAGGGTGGCTCGTACCGCATAGAGATCACCGGCGAACCGTCGTACACCGTCGACCTCTGCCTGAGCAGCCCGAACGGTGACCACAACCACGCCGGACTCGTCGCGACGGCCGCCCGTGTCGTCAACGCGATCCCCGCGGTCGTGGCCGCGCCGCCGGGCATCCGCACCACACTCGACTTGCCGCTGATCACCGGAAAAGGGTTGTACGCTGTGCGTTGAAGCCGGGGGTCGATCAGAATCGAGGACGTGCCTATGCGGACCACCCTTCGTTATCTCGCACCGCTGATCGCCGTCGGCGGCATCGCCGCGGCACTCGCGGCGGCCTCACCTGCCGCCGCCGAACCGGCTCCGGCTCCGAACCCCACCCTGCCGCAGTGCGTCGACACCGGCGGTGCCCAGGCCATCGGCGGGTCCACCACCGAATGCGCGTCGCCGGGCAACGTTTCGATCGACGCCACGCCCGCTCAGCAGGAGTACGTCGGCCCATGGGGAAGCATGTGGGAGGGCGACGGCTTCTTCTTCCCGTGACCGTTCGGGATTGACGCTCAACGTTATTCGCAGCGCTCGCCGTATACGCGGTCGCTGACCAGAAGTGCCCCTGGCCGAGGAGGCCAACCATGAAGGCCCGATTTCGTTATCTCACAGCGACTCTCGCGCTCGGCGTCATCGGCGCGTTAGCACCCGTCGCCGGCGCCGCGCCCCAGTGCACCAACATCGCCCCCAACACCACGCAGTGCCAGACCAACGGAAGTTCACAGATCGTCACGTCACCGTCGGTGCAGACCAGCCCCTACTGGGGTTGGCCGTGGGGCGGCGGCCTCATCATCGGGCTCGGCGGCGGGCACAAATAACCCCGCCCACCCCCGACGGCGGCGGTTTCGGCTACCCTAACTTTTCTATTCGCAACCCCGGATAGAAAGAGGGTGGGGTGGCCCAGAGCACCGACGTCAAGGCGCGCCCGAGCTGGCTGCTGCTCGGACCGGCGTTCGTCGCGGCCATCGCCTACGTCGACCCCGGCAACGTCGCCGCCAACGTCAGCGCGGGCGCCCAGTTCGGTTTCCTGCTGATCTGGGTGATCGTGGCGGCCAACGCGATGGCCTGCATCGTGCAGTACCTTTCGGCCAAGCTCGGCTTGGTGACCGGCATGTCGCTGCCGGAGGCGGTCGGTAACCGGATGCGCCGCCGCACCCGGCTGACCTACTGGATGCAGGCCGAATTAGTCGCGATGGCAACCGATCTCGCCGAGGTCGTGGGCGGCGCTATCGCGCTGTATCTGCTCTTCGACCTACCGTTGCTCACGGGCGGCATCATCACCGGCGTCGTCTCGCTGGTGTTGCTGATGGTCAAGGACCGCCACGGCCAGAACTCGTTCGAACGGGTCATCACCGGACTGCTGGCGGTCATCGCGGTCGGCTTCTTGGCCAGCCTGTTCGTCGCTCCCCCACCGCTCGACGAGGCGGCGGCGGGGTTGGTGCCGAAATTCGCGGGCACCGAGAGCGTGTTGATCGCGGCGGCGATGCTGGGCGCGACCGTGATGCCGCACGCGGTGTACCTGCACTCAGGACTGGCCCGGGACCGGCACGGCCATCCCGAGCCCGGGCCGATGCGGCGGATGCTGCTGCGAATCACGCGCTGGGATGTCGGCATCGCGATGGTGATCGCCGGCGCGGTCAACCTGTCGATGGTGTTGGTTGCCGCGACGAACCTGCGGGGTCAGGAAAACACCGACTCGATCGAGGGTGCGCACGCCGCGGTCGGCGAGACCCTGGGGCCGACGATCGCGCTGTTGTTCGCAATCGGCCTGCTTGCCTCGGGGTTGGCGTCGTCGTCGGTCGGCGCGTACGCCGGCGCGATGATCATGCAGGGCCTGCTGCACCGCTCCATTCCGCTGGTGTTGCGCCGCCTCATCACCCTGTTGCCCGCGCTGGCAGTGTTGGCGATTGGCCTGGATCCCAGCCGGGCGCTGGTTTTGTCGCAGGTGGTGCTGTCGTTCGGGATACCGTTCGCGCTGATTCCGCTCGTGCGACTGACCAGCGACCGGGCCCTGATGGGCGCCGACGTCAACCACCGGGTAACGACGGCGATCGGGTGGGTCATCGCGGGCCTGATTACTCTTTTGAACGTGGTGTTGATCTATTTGACGCTGACGGGTTGATGCACACCTACTTCGCCTACGGCTCGAACCTCAACGTCCACCAGATGGCGCTGCGGTGCCCCGACGCGGCGCACCCCCGGCGGGCGATGCTGTCCGACCATGACTGGCTGATCAACGAGCGCGGCGTCGCCACGGTCGAACCGTTCCACGGGTCCGAAGTGCACGGTGTGCTGTGGCAGCTCAACGACCGCGATCTGGCGGTGCTCGACAGCGCCGAAGGCGTTCCGGTGCGTTACCGCCGCGACCGGCTCACCGTGCACACCGACGACGGACCCGCAGAGGCGTGGGTGTACATCGACCACCGCGTCGAACCGGGTCCGCCACGACCGGGCTACCTCGAGCGCATCATCGACGGAGCCCTGCACCACGGCCTGCCATCCCGCTGGATCGACTTTCTCAAGCGGTGGGATCCGGCGCATTGGCCCGGCCGCTGCGGCCGATCCGATATCCCTGCCCCACAGTCGCTTTCGGAACTCCTGGCGCAGCCGGGCATCGTCGAGGAGCGAATCCTGCGGTCCCGCTTCGGTTTTCTGGCCATCCACGGCGGCGGCCTCGAGCAGATGACCGACGTGATCGCCGAACGCGCCGCCGACGCCGCGGGCGCCTCGCTGTACACGGTGCGCCATCCCGACCACTATCCACACCATCTGTCCTCGGCGCTGTACCTGGCGCGAGAGTCCGAACGTCTCGCGGAGTTCCTCGACCACGTCGACGTCGCGGTGTCACTGCACGGGTACGGCCGCGTCGGTCGCAGCACCCAGTTGCTCGCGGGCGGGCGCAACCGCGCACTGGCCGAGCACCTCGCCGAACACGTCGAAGTGCCTGGCTACCAAGTCATCACCGATCTCGACGCGATCCCGCGCGAACTGCGCGGGCTGCACCACGACAACCCCGTCAACCGCGTCCGCGAGGGTGGCGCGCAACTCGAGCTCACACCGCGGGTGCGCGGTATCAGCCCGCGCAGCCAACTACCCGGCGACGACGGGCTCACACCGGCGACCTCCGCGTTGGTCCAAGGGCTCGTCGCCACCGCGCATTCGTGGGAACTACGCTCGGCCTAGTGCGTATCGCAACCATCGCGGCCCTGCTTCTCCTTGTGCTGGCCGCCGCACCGGTTCATGCCCAGCCCGCCGCCGTCGACGCGACCCTCGAGCGTGCCGTCGCGGAGGAAGGTCTCGCCGGCGGGATCGTCGTGATCCGCGACGGAGCACACCTGACCCGGTACTCCGCCGGGTATTCCGACCTCGACACCCAAGCCGCATTCGCACCGAACACCCACGTGCGTGTCGGCAGCATCACGAAAACCTTTGTGGCCGCGACGGTTTTACAGCTGGTGGCCGAGGGCCGGGTCGGGCTCGACACACCGATCGAGACCTACCTGCCCGGCCGCATCCGTGGCGAGAACATCGACCCCACGACGATCACCGTCCGCCAGTTGTTGCGTCACCAGAGCGGCCTTCCGGAGTACTTCGACGACTTGACCGAACTCCCGAACCAGCCCGTGAACGGCGACCAGCTACTCGATATGGCACTGGCCCGGCCCTCGCAGTTCGCCCCCGGCGCGACGATGAAGTACACCAACACCAACTACATCGTCGCCGGCCTGCTGATCGAGAACCTGACCGGCAGGCCCGCGGCCGACGAGATCACCGCGCGAATCATCGCACCACTGGGCCTGTTCGACACGTACTTCCCCGGGCCGGGCGAGCGCGGGCTCCGGGTGCCCTTCGCCCACGGCTACGAACTGGTCGACGGCAGACGCACCGACGTCACCGACTTCAACGCCTCTGCGGCGTGGACGGCGGGCGGGTTGGTGTCGACGGACGAGGACACCACGGCGTTCATCACGGCACTGCTCGACGGGCGCGTGGTTCCCCGGCCTCAGCTCGACGAGATGATGCGGACCGTCCCCATGCCGGACGCCGACGGTCTGCTCGACTATGGGCTGGGTCTCGGGCGGGTGTCGTTGCCATGCGGCGTCACCGCGTGGGGCCACGGCGGCGACATCGCCGGGTATCACAGCTTCGCGGTCAAGACCTTCGACGGGCCTGCCATCTCGGTGATGCTGACGCAGTCGCCGGAGTCGACGGCGCCCGCCGAGGATCCGCGCGGAGATGTCCTGACCGCGCTCTACTGTCCCGCCTGAGACCGTCCGACCTGAGCACCCATCCGCCGCGCGTGCGGCTCCGAATACCTCATGTGGATGGTTCCTACCTGTACCGCACCCGGACGGCGCATTTGCGTCGTGCGCCGGTGTACCACCATTTCGAACATCATGGATACAGCTGGCTGGTCGACGTCGACCGGCTACCGCGGGTCCCATGGTGGCTGCGCCCCTTCGCGCGCTTCGACGCCCGCGACCACCTTCATGGCGCCCCGGGCGACTCGCTGCGCCAGCGCATCGACGCGTTCCTGTGGGATCGCGGTGTCGACCTGGGCGGCGGGCGCGTCACCGCGTTGCTGCAGGCGCGGGTGGCCGGCTACGCGTTCAACCCGGTGACGCTGTACTGGTGCCATGACACGGCGGGCGTCGTGCGCCACATCGTCATGGAGATGCACAACCACCGCGGTGAACGGCATGCGTATCTGCTGCCGCCGAGCCCGGATGGGACGTCGATGGCGCCGAAGAGGCTGCGGGTGTCGCCGTTCAACGGCACCGACGGTCACTATCTGGTGCGCGCGCCGCACCCTGGCGACGAGGTGAACGTGACCGTATCGCTGCACCGCGGCAACGGCCCGGCGTTCATCGCCACGGTGCGTGGCGCACGCAGGCGCGCGGGTGTCGCCGAGGTGCTGCTGATGCAGGCGAAGGCCCCGCTGGCGCCGTTGATGACGGCGCTGGAGTACCGGCTCCAGCACCTCACGCTGTGGCTGCGGCGTGTCCCTCTGGTGCGCGGCGCCGAAGCGGTCGGCGAAACCGTCGCTCCGACAGCGGCTTTCGTCGGCAATACCGCCAGATCGCGATATTCATGACGATGTCCACGCGGGTGGCTAGGCTACCGCTGGTGACCACGGACCTCGACGAGTTGCTTCGCCAGGTTGCCGAGGAGAATGTCGAGGCCTTCGCCACCTTCTACGACCGCACCCGTGCGCGGGTGTTCGGCCTGGTGACCCGGGTGCTGCGCGATCCCGGGTACAGCGAGGAGACCACGCAGGATGTCTACCTGCAGGTATGGCGTACCGCGGGAAGCTACGACCCTTCGGCGGGTTCCCCGCTGGCGTGGCTGATGACGCTCGCGCACCGCCGGGCGGTCGACCGGGTGCGGTCCGAGCAGGCCGCGACGCAGCGGGAGGACCGCTACGGCGCGGCCACCGTCGAACTGCCCTCCGATCACGTCGCCGACTCGGTGATCATGCGCGACGAGCGCCGCCAGGTCGCCAACTGCTTGGGATCGCTGACGGATGTGCAGCGTGAGTGCATCCAGCTGGCCTACTACGAGGGGCTGACCTACGCCCAGGTCTCCGAACGGCTGTCGGCGAACCTCGCCACCATCAAATCGCGGATGCGCGACGGCCTCCGCGGTCTCCGCAAGTGCTTGGGGATGGCATGACCGAGCCCATGGATAGCGACCTCGGCGCCCTCGCGGCGCCCTACGCCCTGAACGCGATCTCCGATTCCGAACGTGAGGAAGTCGACCGCCGCGTCGCGGCCGCGCCCCCCGCCGTCGCGCAGGCCTTCGCCGAGGAAGTGCGCAATGTCCGGGAGGCCATGGCGGTCGTGTCGGCCGCCACCGCCGCCGAACCGCCTCCGCATCTGCGCGAGCGCCTACTGGCCGAGATCGGCGACGGACGAGCGGAACCGGTACGCCAGTTGCGGCCGCGTCCGACGCGTTGGCAGAAGACCGCGCTGGCCGCTGCCGCCGTGGTCGTGGTCGGCGCGGGCGCCCTGGGCGTCGGTCTGGCGCTGCGACCGGCCGACAAACCCTCGACCGCCGAGCAGGTGTTCGCCGCGCCCGACGTGCGCACCGTCTCGGGGGAGATTCCGGGCGGCGGCACCGCGACGGTGGTGTTCTCGCGCGAGAAGGATGCCGGGGTGCTGGTGATGAACAACGTCACCCCGCCGCAACCCGGCACCGTCTACCAGATGTGGCTGGTCGACGCGGAGGGTCCGCATCCTGCGGGCACCATGGACTCGCAGTCGGTGGCGCCGTCGACGACGGCCGTGCTGCCCGACATCGGCGACTCGAGCACTCTGGCCTTCACCATCGAACCGCCCGGCGGTTCGGCGGAGCCGACCAGCGCACCGTTCGCCGAGCTGCCTCTGGCCTAGTGGTCTGCACCGATTTCTGCGAGACGGTCGTGATTTCCGCGGAAGCACAGCCCTGGTGCAGATCTCGGCGTACCCCAGGCTGGTCGGCCTACGCTCCCGCCAGCGTCGCCTCGGCCGCCTCGGCCACGACGTCGCCCACGTCCCGGCGGCGCTGCCACGCCCGCCGCTGCCGGATGGCGCCGTTGCCCTGTTCGGTGACGCGGCGCAACTCGTCGAACACCAGGTCGTAGTCGCCCACGGCTTCGAGCGCGGGCCGTACGTGCTCGACGAGCCGGTCCAGCAGCTCTCGCGCGGGCACCCGCTGATGGCTTTCCAGCAGGTCGACCGCATCGCCGTCGAGGCCGTCGCGCGCGGACTTCCAGTACGCGGCCTTGAGCGCATGCGCGGCGAGCGGCGGTGTCGGCTCGCCGCGCCGCTCATCCTCCAACGCCGTCATCACCGCGGCCCGGGTCAGCGCGGCCAGCAGGACGGTCTCGGCCGCCGTCGCCGGCACGTCGGCGACGCGCACCTCGATCGTCGGGAAGTTCTTCGACGGCCGCACATCCCAATAGACCATGCCGTCGTCGCGCATCGCGCCCGCCTGTTGCATCATCTGCACGACGGCGTCGTACTCGTCGACGGAGTCGAAGTGCGGCGGCGGGCCCGCGCTGGGCCACCGCGCCCACAGCACACTGCGCCAGCTGGCGTAGCCGGTGTCGGAGTTGCGGTAGATCGCGGAGTTCGCGCTCAGCGCCAGCAGGCTGGGCAACCAGGGCCGCAGCCGGTTGCTAACCCGGATCGCGGCTTCGCGGCTGGGCACCGCCACGTGCACGTGGCAGCCGCAGATGCCCTGCTCGTGCGCGATCATGCCGAACTTCTCGCCGATCTCCCGGTACCGCGGAGTGTCGGTGATGGGGAACTCCTGCGGAAGCGTGGGCGGCAGCCCGACGGCCAGCAGTTGGGCCCCGGCGGCGCCCGCGGCTTCGGCGGAAAGTCGGCGAAGCCGCAGCAGCTGGTCGCGCAGTTCGCGGGAAGAGGAGACCACCTCGCTGGTGGTTTCGACCTGGCAGGTGGTCAGTTCGAGTTGCAGCTTCACACCGCGCTTTACCGCCTCGCGGGCGACGGCCTCGTTGAGCGCGACAGGTTCCCCGCTCGCGGGGTCAACGAGCAGGAACTCTTCTTCGACGCCGATCGTGGGATGCGTGGCCATAGTCTGGGGTAGCCGAAATATTGATCCGGCCCGTCGGATGATTCACGACGGGCCGGATCGGGGCAACAAATCCTTCAGGTCTGGGGACTCCGGTGATTCGAAGTCGGCGGCAGATGTATTGCCCGAAGCTTCTGGGCGCCAAACATCTTTTGTCGACCTGCGACCCTTCTACGATCGATCCGTGACCAAACCGTTCCGGTTCGGCGTCGGGCTGCAGGCCGCGCGCCGTCAGAAGTCGGTGCAGGACTGGGCGCGCCGCGCCGAGGACATGGGCTACGACATCGTCCACGTCGCCGACCACCTCTACACGACCGCGCCGTTCCCGATGATGACGGCAATGGCGATGGCAACCGAACGGCTCCGCGTGGGCACGTTCGTGCTCAATGCCGGCTTCTACCGGCCCGCGCTGCTCGCGCGGGAGGTGACCACGCTGCGTGATCTGAGCGGCGGGCGCTTCGACCTCGGGCTCGGCGCCGGCTATGTCAAGGAGGAGTTCGAACAGGCTGAGCTGCCGTATCCCTCGGCCGGTCAGAGAGTGGACTGGCTGCGCCACGTGACCGAGCACATGACCGAGCACGCGCCCGATGTGCCCATCCTCATCGCGGGCAACGGCGACAGGCTGTTGACGCTGGCCGCTCAGCGCGCCGACATCATCGGGCTGACCGGCGGCGCCCCGATCACCGCGACGTCCGATCCGCTCGCAGACCGCGTCGCGTTCGTGCGCCAAGCGGCCGGTGACCGGTTCGACGACCTCGAGCTCAACATCGCCGTCACTGCCATGCCGACCGACGATTCCGGCAGGCCCGACCTGTCGATCACGAGCCGGTTCCTCCCCCACTTGTCAGAAGAGGAGCTGCTGGCTACCCCCGCGGTGTTGTCGGGGTCGACGAGCGAGATCGCCGACACGCTGCGCGGCTACCGCGAGACGTACGGCATCAGCTACATCACCGTCCAGCAGCTGCACGCCGAGCCGTTCGCGAAGGTGATCGCCGAGCTTTAAGATTTTCGCGCTTGTGCGACAACGGATTCAACCGAGCGCACCACGAAGTCCGACCACTCCGGTTCGCGCACCGCGTCGTGGTATTCGTAGAGCTTCCACGGGCTGACGGTGTGGATCTCGCCGCGGGCGTTCTTGAAGTAGGAATGCTCGATCGACGGGTGCGACCAGACCGTCATCTTGATCGCCTCCTGTGACCGGCGACGCCAGTCGTCGGTGGAGTCGGCCTTCGGCTCGATCGAGTGCACCCCGTCGGCCAGGGCGCGCAGACACTGGCCGATGTAGCGCATCTGCAACTCGGAGTTGAAGATGAGGCTGCCGCCGTGCGCCAAATGTGTGCCAGGGCCATAGGTCAGGAAGAAGTTCGGGAAGCCCGGAACCATGATGCCTCGGTAGGCGTAGGGGCGGTCACCCCAGACGTCGCGCAAGTCGATCGGATTACCGTCGCCGTCGCGGCCGGTGATCCGCAGCGGCCACAGCACCTCGGTGGCGCGAAAACCGGTGGCGTACACGATGATATCGGCACGCCGTTCCTGACCGTCGGCGGTCACCACACCCGTCGGCGTGATCCGCTCGATCGGCGTGCGGACCAAGTCGACGTTGTCCCGGCGAAGAGTTCGCAACCAGGTGCCGTCGTCTTGCAGCGTGCGCTTACCCGTCGCGGGATAGTCCGGCAGAACCTTGGCGAGCAACTGTTCGTCGCCCTCGACCTGGGTGGTGATCCAGTCGGTGAACATCATCCGCGCGGCGGCGTTCATGTCGCTGACCGCGTAATCGCCTTGCTGGTAAGCGGGATCCACACGTGCGGCGTCCAAGCCCTTGTCGGCGCCCGGCCACAGCAGCAGGAACCGGTACCAGCGGCTGTAGAACGGCAGGTGTTCCATCGCCCAGCGGGTGCCGTCACCAACCTCTTTGTGGTACATCGGGTTCGGGAACATCCACTGGGCGGTGCGCTGGTAGACGTCGAGATGCTCGACCCGGTCGGCGATCGCGGGCGCGATCTGGAAACCGCTCGCGCCCGCGCCGATCAGCGCGACACGGCGGCCGGTGACGTCGACGCCATGGTTCCATGCCGCGGAGTGAAAGTCCGGTCCGGCGAACGTGTCAGCCCCTTCGATGTCGGGGATCTGAGGGCGGTTGAGTTGGCCGACCGCGCTGATGATCGCGCGCACGGAGATTCTGGACACCCGGCCGTTCTTCGCGCGGACGGCGACGGACCAGGTCCCCGAGTCGTCGTCCCATTCGGCCGACACCACCTCGGTCTCCCAGCGCACGTGCTCGCCGATGCCGTGTTTGTCCATCACGTCGACGAAGTACTGGCGCAGCTCGGGCTGCTCGGCGAAGTAGTGGCTCCACTTGTTGCTGGGTTCAAAGCTGTAGCAGTAGAAGTGGTTGGCCACGTCGACGCGGGCACCCGGATAGCTGTTCTCCCACCAGGTTCCGCCGGGTCCGGGGTTCTTCTCCACCACGGTGAATGGCAGCCCGGCCTGCTTGAGGCGGATGGCGGCGAGCAGCCCGGACTCACCGCAGCCGATGACGAGCACGGGAAGCGTTGCCGCTGCGTCTGGATCGATGGGTTCGGGCTTGCGGGGGTCGACGCCCCCGAGGTCGAGTTCCTCGGTCAGCAGCGGCAGGTACTCCTCGCCGACGGGTTCGCATGCGGCCCAATCCATCATCTGCTTGACGACGGACGCGTCCAGCGGTGCGGGTTCGGGACAACCGCGGTCGCGGTAAGCGGTGATCACCTCGAGCGCCTCGGCCCTCGCCCGAGCCTTGTCCTCTTCGGACATGAAGCCTTGCACCTCGTTGAGGAACAACCCGGCCTGGGCGTAGTCGCGGATGAAGCGGGTGTCGCCGGTGATGTGCACGAGGCTGAGCAACAGCGTCGGGACGCTGACGTCCTCGAGCGCCCGCTGGATTTCGTCGGTGGGCGTTGTGAACGGCGTGCCGGCGTAGCGACTGCGCACGACATCTCCTCCTGACCAGGACGGCCGCATCCAATTACGGAACTTACAGTAGCGTAATCGACCGGGGCCTCCGGCAGTGACGTTTGATTCGCAGCGGCCGGCCAGCCGGTAAGCTCCCAGCGGTCCGCCCTCGTAGCTCAGGGGATAGAGCACGGCTCTCCTAAAGCCGGTGTCGCAGGTTCGAATCCTGCCGGGGGCACTACGTGTTTTCGCAGCTCAGACGGTGTATTAGACCTCAGGTCAGCGGGGCGGACCACGTCAGGGTGGTTCCGCCGCCCGGGGCGTCCTCGACGATGAACCGCCCACCGACCTCCTCGGCGCGGGCGCGCAGGTTGGCCAACCCGCTGGGCGTCACGTCGGCGGCGATGCCACAACCGTTGTCGACGACCTCGATATGCAGATCGTCCCCGACGGTCACGCCGATCTGCAAAGTGGTGGCATTCGCGTGCCGCACGGCGTTGCTGACCGCCTCGCGCACCACCGCTTCCGCGTGCTCGGCCAGTTTGTCGCTGACGACCGACAGCGGACCCGAGAATCTCGTTGTGGTGCGCATTTCCGGATCGGCGAACTGGTCGATCGCCTCGTCGAGCCGCTGCCTCAGCGTGACGCCCGGCTGCGCATGGTGCAGGTCAAAGATTGCGGTGCGGATCTCCTGGATGACCTCTTGAAGGTCGTCGACGCATCCGGTGAGCCGCTCCTGCACCTCCGGCGTGCGCGCCCGCGGGATCGTCCCCTGCAAGGCCAGGCCGACGGCGAACAGCCGCTGGATGACGTGATCGTGCAGGTCGCGCGCGATGCGATCGCGATCGGTCAACACGTCGAGCTCTCGCATCCGGCGCTGGGTGCTGGCCAACTGCCACGCCAACGCCGCCTGGTCGGCGAAGGCCGCCATCATGTCCATGTTCTCGTCGGTGAACGGCGACGCGCCGACCGGCCGAAGCGCAACCAGGACACCGGCGACGGCGTCGCCCACGCGCAGCGGTAGCAACAGCGCGGGACCCGTCTGGACCCCATCCACGCCGAGCCCGAGTCCCTCGAACCGCATCGGCGTGCGTTGGGTGAACGCGTGGCCAATCGGGCTATCCGCGACGGGAACCGCGTCCACATCCAGGGCGGTTCCTTCCCCCGCGGTTGCAGTGACGACCAGCTCCGTCGCTTCCATCGGCGGCGCATCGCCGTCCTCCGGAACGAACACCGCGGTCAGAGCGGCTCCGCTGAGTTGACGTGACTTCTCGGCGACCAACCGGAACACCCTCACCGGATCGGTGCCTGACAGCAGTTCGGTGCCGATGTCGCGGGTGGCCTCGATCCACGACTGCCGGTGCCTGGCCTGTTGGTAGAGCCGGGCGTTCTCGATCGCGATGCCCGCGGCCGCCGCGAGCGCCTGCACGAGGACCTCGTCGTCCTCGCTGAATGGCTGGCCACCCGCCTTCTCGGTCAGATAGAGGTTGCCGAAGACCTCCTCGCGGATGCGGATCGGCACACCGAGGAAAGTGACCATCGGCGGATGGTTCGGCGGAAAACCAACGGACACGGAATGGTGGGCGATGTTGTCGAGCCGAATCGTCTTCGGATCGTCGAGAAGCAGGCCGAGGACGCCACGCCCCTCCGGCAAGTGGCCGATCGCCGCCCGCGTTTCGTCATCGATGCCTTCGTAGACGAACTCGACGAGGTCGTGGCCATGACCCCGCACGCCCAGCGCCCCATAACGTGCGTCGACCAGCTCGATTGCGGTGTGAACGATCGTCTTGAGAGTCTGGTCCAGTTCCAACCCGGATGTCACGACGAGCATGGCGTCAAGTAGTCCGTCGAGTCGATCGCGTCCTTCGACGATCTCTTCGACGCGGTCCTGGACCTCCGAGAGCAACTCGCGAAGCCGCAACTGAGACAAGGTATCCCGAAGCGGACGCTCGCCGGCGTCTCCCCCGGATCGGGCTCTGTCCGTCACCGCTCTGCCGTCCCTCTTCGACAATCACCATCCCGCAGGGGCCGATGCTACGCGTCCGGCGTGGTCCGCACGCAAACTTGGCGGGCATGCTGGAACTGCGTAGCGGTCGACGAAGGGACGAAAGTCCCCCCGAAACGATCCCAAAGCACCTTCCCCGCCACCCGCTCTGCAACCACGATGACGGTATGGCTCGCAAGCGGTGGTTGGTCATGGAGCCCGTGGCGGGTGGAACGGCTCCGCCGTATCGCACCCGCGTGGCGGGCGCCGGCCGCCGCCTCCCCCAGACGCGGCTCCCCACTGATGCATTGATGTCCAGCACGCGTCACCGCACCCACATCAACCTCGAACGGCTCACCGGGATTCGGGAAAGGCGGGTGTCGGTCGGCGACGAGGACTCCTACAGTTTGGCGACCGCCGCTGCACTTGATTGTCTCGGCAAAGCGCACCGCGATCCCGCTTCGATCGATGTGGTGATCAGCTGCAGCATCACCAAGTTCCACGGCGGCCTGACGCAATGGGTCGAGCCGACGATGAGTAGTGCTGTCGCCCGGGCGGTCGGAGCCGATGCTGCGATGAGCTTCGACCTGTCAAACGCCTGCGCGGGGATGCTCTCGGGAGTCACCGTCGCCAACAACTGGATTCGCCAGGGAGTGTTCGAGCGCGTGCTGGTTGTGAGCGGCGAATACATCTCACAACTCGGCAAGAACGCGGCCCGCCACATCCGCACCATCATGAGCAAGGAGCTGGCATCGCTGACGCTCGGCGACGCCGGCGCCGCGCTGCTGTTGGAGCGGGCACCTGCCGGAGGCGGCGGCATCAGCTTGGCGGGATTCACCACGGTCGCGGACTACAGCCGACTGTGCCTCGGCTACCCGAAAGGCGCCGATCCCGGTGCGCGAATGTTCACTGATGCCAGGGGTATTCATCGGGCGGCGATGGACAACACCCCGATTCTGTTAGAAGAAGTACTCGATACGGCCGGCATCTCGTTACACGACATCGACCACGTCATCACCCACCAGACGTCGGCCCGCGCGATCCGTAAAGGGATGGCCCGCATGTCGGAGGTGTTCGGAGACTCCCCGCGTCACGACGCGGTGATCACCGTCGACCGATACGGCAATACCGCATCGACCACTCACACGGTTGCGCTGATCGAAGAGCTGGAGGCGCGGCACATCGAGCCGGGCGAGACGATCGCCCTCATCGCGTTGGCGTCGGGCCTGGAGATCGGCGTCGTATTGATGACTTTGGACGAGGAACTGGTGAGTCGATATGGCCACGGTAATTGACCGCGTCGAGTTGACCGAGGGGCTCTGGCGGCATCGACACAGCGCACTTCGCCTTGCGGTCAAGGCATCTCGCGACTGCCTTCACCACGCGGAATGTCCAGCGTACGATGTCGATCTTCTCGTCAACGCGGGGATCTACCGCGACCGGAACCTCGGTGAACCGGCCTTGGCCGCCATGATCCAGCAGGATATCGGCGCCAACCCGGAGGCTCCTCACGCCGGCGCTCATGGGACGTTCTCCTTCGACGTCGTGAACGGCTCGTGCGGTGTTCTCACCGCGTTACAGGTTGTCGACGGATTCCTGCGGTCACATGCCATCGACCGTGCGCTCGTTGTCGCCAGTGATGCCGATCCAGGACACGGCCTGAGCGAACGATTCCCGTTCGCGCCGGCCGGTGGGGCGCTGCTGTGCAGCTGGACTGGCGACAATCGAGGATTCGGTCGCATACACTGGGCGAATCTCCCACAGGCGCGCGAAACATTCAATGCCACAGTGGGAATGATCGACCGGCGCAACGTCTTACGTTTCGATGTATCGGAGACGGCGGACGAGGCGTTGGCCGACGCGGCCGCAAGGGCGGCCGAACATTGCTTGAGCGCGTCGTCGATGACGGTCGACGACGTCGACGCGATCGTCGCTGCTCCCGCGCACGCTCCATACCGGACCGCCCTCGCGGCCAGGCTGAACGTCGAGCCCGAGCGGATAACCGTTTCCGGCGACACTCGTCTGCACACCGTGTCGCTCGTGGCCGCGCTTTCCGACGCCCTACGGGTGGTGCGGCCCGGCGCGCAGTTGTTGCTTGTCGCAGCGGGCGCCGGTGTCTCTGCAGGCGCGAGCCTCTATCAAGTGTGAACCTTCTCGGTTCGATCGGGCTCTTCGGGCATGAGGTGACTGTACCCGTCACGCACAACCGGGCCCTGGCACAGAGTTCCGTCCATCAGCCAAGCTCTCGCCGAATTCGACAGTGCCGCCGGCATGCAGGATGCGCGCCTCGCCGTGGCATTCCACCAGCACGGGTGCGGCATCGGCGGGCTCGGCGCTAAGCGTGGCGCTTCGGCCGAAGACCCCCAGCCGCAGCCGGTGCCCCCGATAGCGGAAGGTGAACTCCAGGTGGCCAAGCGATTTCGGCCACGATGGCCCGAGCGTGATGCGGTCGCGCCGGATCTCCAGCCCGGTGAAGCACCGCTGCAGTAGATCGATACTTCCCGCCATCGCAGCCAGGTGGATGCCCTCGGATGTTGTGCCCCCTTGGATGTCGACGATGTCGGAAGCGAGCGCCTGCCGGAAGAACTCCATCGCCTGATGCCGGTTTCCGCGAGCCAATACCCACGCGTGGACGACGGCGCTCAATGTCGAGCCGTGTGAGGTCCGCATCCGGTAGTACTCGGTGGTTCTGGGGATCTGCTCAGGAGTGAAGCGGTATCCGAGCCGGTCGAAGAGCTCGTAGAGTTCGTCGGCGGACAGCAGATAGAAGAGCATGAGGGCATCGGCCTGTTTGCATGCCCGATAGTTGTTGACGTTGTCGTTCTCGGCCTCCAAAATGCGGTCGAGCCGCTGCATGTTGTCGTACCGACTGCGGTAGCCCTCCCAGTCGAGTTCCTTGAGTTCTTCATAACCTTCGAATTGACTGATCACACCGTCATGGAAGGGCACGAACATCCGCCGGCTGACATCCTCCCAGAGTGCGAGGTCGGCGTCGCTGATGCCGAGCGTTTCGAGCAACGCAAGCCGGTAATACATCGGAATCCGTTCGAGGGCTTCAAGTGCCCTCATGATCACCCAAACCGTCATGACGTTGGTGTAGGCGTTGTTGTCGATCCCGTCGTATTCCCTTCCCGGGTAGCCGGAATGGAACTCGTCGGGTCCGATGACGCCGCGGATCACGTAGCGTTCCCTATCAGAGTCGTATTCGGCGAGGCTGACCCAGAATCGCGCGATGTCCGCGAGCATCTCGGCGCCGTAGTCGATCAGGAATCCGATGTCGCCCGTGACCTCGTAGTGCTGCCACACGTTGTAGGCGATGGCAAGCCCGATGTGGTGGGCGCGAGCGCTCGCATCTGGGTTCCACCGGCCGGATCGGGGATTGAGGTGTAGCCGCTGACTCTCCTCACGGCCGTCGCTCCCGGACTGCCACGGATACATTGCGCCCGCATAACCGGCCTCGACGGCGGCACGGCGAGCTTCGGCCAGCCGGCGGTAGCGGTACATCAACAGTGATCGGGTGACCTTGGGCAGTCGCATGTTCGTGACCGGAAAGACGAAAAGCTCGTCCCAGAACACGTGTCCCCGGTATGCCTCACCGTGGAGCCCACGAGCGGGGACGCCGACATCCAAGTCGGCGGTATGGGGCGAGAGTGTCTGCAGCAGGTGGAGTTGGTGCAGGCGCACAATGCGACGCAGGTCCGCGTCCGAACCCATCTCGATGTTGAATCGCTCCCACAGGTGCGCCCACGCCAGTTGGTGTCCCCGTTCGAGTTCGGCGTATCCACCAATCCGGCGTAGTTCACGTTCGGCCGCAGAAACCGGACCGGAAATTCCATGGTCGCGGCTGGTGTACAGAGTCACTACCTCTTCGAGGGTGACCGCTTGTCCCGCGCTGACATCCAGGGCGATATCACGCCCCACCCGCATTGAATCGACAACAAGGCGACGGGTCGACTCGATTCCGCCGCTCTGGCTGCGTACCGTGCTGCGCTTGGCGACGGCGACTTCGATGTTCGACTCGACGGTCCGCACCGCCAACAACACTGAGTTGTCAGATATCTCGCGGGTTTGGACGACGTTGACGTGCCGCGACGACAGTTCGCGATAGCGCTCGACTCCATGGTTGTGGATGTCGCCGTCGACGAGAGTGCGAAACTCGAGTCGTCCGGACCAGTCGTCGGCCTGCACTGTCGTCTGGATAGCGGCGGCGTGGGGAAGGTGCATCGCCACGAATCGGCTCTGCGACACACGGATGGTCCGCCCAGCCTGGTCGGCGAACGAGAACTCGCGCCACAGCGTTGCCCCGCGTAGGTCGATCGTGACCAGATAGGACGAGACGTCCACCTCGTCGATGTTCAGCCACGGCCCGTCGTCGATGCGAAAAGTCACCGGCAGCCAGTTCGGCAGGTTCACCAGGCTCTCGTTGTCGATCACCGATCCCGCCACCTGATCGGTCAGGCGGTTGTAGACGCCCGCGACGTAGGTCCCCGGGTAGTGAAAGTCTCCGGCACGGCATTCGGGTGCCGCTCCCCGCACGGCCATGTAGCCGTTCCCCAAGGTGCACAGCGCTTCTCGCAGTTTCTCGTCGGCTGCTTGGTAGCCACCGAACGTCAGTTTCCAGGGATCGTTCGACGTATCGCGCTCTGCGGCCAACTGGTCGGTGAGCCGTCCGAGGAATCGACACACGTGCTCTGGCCCCTCCAGGGTGAACCGCGCCGCCGATCGCCTGTCGCCCGATTCGTCGCTACGGACCGCAATGCCGATGCCCTTGTGGCGAACCGCGTCGAACGCATCTTCATCGGTCAGATCGTCACCGATGTAGATAGGTAACAGCGGCCGCGAGTCGTCGACCTGATCCACGATCCACTCCAGCGTCTTCCCCTTGTCCCAACCGACGTCGGGCCGAAGTTCAATCACCTTGCGACCGCCGCTGCTTCGTAACCTGTGATTCTGTCCCACTGTCCGTACTGCGGCGACCACTCGGTCAACATGTTCGGGCCTGACGTTGCGGTAGTGGACGGCCACCGAGAACCGCTTCTTCTCGATCACGAGCCCGTCGACACCGGCCAACCAGTCGCGCAGTTCTGCCGAAGCAGTGGCAAGGGTGCGAATCGCTTGTACCCCCGCCTCATTCTGATGATGCGAGCCGTCAGGAGCCACGAGCTCGAATCCGTGACTGCCGGCGTACCACAGCCCGGGCACGTCGACCCGCGACCGAATGTCGTCCAAACCTCGGCCGCTGATCACCGCGACCGGGCAGTGGGCGGCCAGAGACTTCAGCATCTCGCCCGCTCCGGGGATCAGGGTTGCCGCGTCGGGGTCGTTGACGATTTCAGAGATGGTTCCGTCGAAGTCCAGTAGTACCGCTGGTTGCCGGGTGTCTGCCAAGGGCGCGATCTGGCTGTAGGACAAGAGAGCGTCGGCCGTGGCAGAAAGGCGTTGATAGCCGTCGCGGACCGTCACCTCGACGAGGTCGTCAACCACCACATCGGCACCGGCACGAAGCAGCGCTGCACCGTCTTGGGCGGGGTCCACCGCGACCACCAGCCCGAATCCGCCGTCGCGGCCCGCCGTCACTCCCGCGATGTCGTCGTCGACAATGACGCAGCGTGCAGGAGCTACCCCAAGGCTTCGCGCCACGTGGTGTAGGGCGTCACGGTGTCGGCCCCCCGAATCGGGTATGTCGGGAACCGACGAACGATCGATGCGTATGGCGAACAGGTCGGAACCTGTTGCCGCTCGGAAGATCGCGCTGCGATCGTCCGATGAGACGACAGCGGTTTCGATGTCGGCGGACCGGAGTTGGCGGGCCAGCTTGATGGTGGAATCGGCCACCGGCAAGCGGTCGGTCGGTGTTGTGACGGTTTCGGCCACGACGCCGTCGAGGTCGAAGATCACCGCGTCGTGGTAACGCGGGTCAACGAAGACCGGAAGCTTCATCGCCCCTCCTCCGAAAAGAGATTCGGTACTGAGGTCATCGTTTCGACGGGGCACGCGGAAGGGTCAGAAGTCACATCATCGACCGGTTAGGGACTTAGGCCCGTCCGCGGTCGGGACGTTGGTCCTCAACGTCATGGCCCTCGGATGGTACGTCGAACATGCTGTCCAGAGCAGGATGAGACCTATGGACGTTCGAGACGATCTCACCTTCATCCGCGATATCTCCGCGCTGACGATCGCCGATGCCGAAGAGGCCGGAGGCAAGGGCGCCAACATGGGCGAGCTGGTCGCCGCCAACCTGCCGGTTCCACCCGGATTCGTTCTGCTGCGGGATTGTTACCGCCAGTCCATGAGGTCCGGCGGGGTCGAAGCAGAGCTGAACGCGTTGCATCGAGAGGCGCTTGACGCCGTCGTCGACACCGCGCGGCTCACCGAGTTGTCGGAGCGCATGCAGGGCCTGGTGCACAAGGCCGGTGCCGGCGACGAGGTGCGACGGCTGATCCTGTCCGCTTACCACGGCATGGGGCCGGGCGCGGTGGTTGCGGTACGTTCCTCGGCCACTGGCGAGGACGGCGCGGACGCCTCGTTCGCGGGCATGAACGCCACCATCACCAACGTCACCGGCGACGAGGCGCTGGTGGAGGCGGTGGTGCGGTGCTGGATGTCGTTGTTTAGCCCGCGCGTCATCACCTACCGCTCGAGCCGCGGCTTCACCAGTGATCCGGCAATGGCTGTCGTCGTGCAGGAGATGGTTCATTCGGAAAAGGCCGGAGTCGCGTTCACCGCCGACCCCAGCAACGGCGCCCAGGACCGAGTGGTCATCGAGGGCGCGTTCGGTCTCGGCGAGGTCGTGGTGTCCGGAGAGGTCGAACCCGACACCTACATCGTCTCCAAGGAGACGATGCAACCCCTCGATGTCCGACTGGGTCACAAGGCGTTCAAGATCGTACGGGGCGAGGATGGGCACGATGCCGTCGTCGACCTCGACGAGTCGCAGGCCGATGCCCGCGTACTGACCGACGGGGAATTGAGATCGATAGCCGAACTGGCCATGGCGACCGAGCGGCACAACGGTTGTCCACAAGACACCGAGTGGGCGATCGCGGGGGGTAAGACCTATCTGGTTCAGGCGCGGCCGATCACCACGCTGGGCCACACCACTCCCGCCGCCGCAGACAAACACCTGGTGCTGGCCCGCGGCCTCGCCGCGGCGCCCGGGATCGCTTCGGGAAAGGTGCGGGTGCTGGAGTCACCCGACGAGGGCGCTCAGCTGCAGGAGGGCGAGATCCTCGTCGCGCAGATGACTAATCCGGACTGGTTGCCGACCATCCGACGAGCGGCGGCGCTGGTGACCGACACCGGCGGCATGACGTGCCACGCCGCAATCGTGGCTCGCGAATTGAGTGTGCCGTGCGTCGTCGGCACCCGGACTGCGACGAGAGACCTCCACGACGGTACGACGGTCACGGTCGACGGCGCCCGCGGTGAGGTGGTGTCCGGCCGGGTGCGGCCTTCGTCGACGACATCGGCGACCGAGCAGCGCTCCCCGAGCCGGCCGCACAGCGAAACCACCGGCACGAAGGTCTATGTCAACCTGGCCATGCCCGAGGCCGCCGAAACCGTTGCCGCACAAGCGGTCGACGGTGTGGGGCTGTTGCGTGCCGAATTCATGCTGACCGATGCGCTGGCCGGCCGTCATCCCCGTGACCTCATCGCCCACGGGGAGCATCGCACGCTTGTGGACAAGTTGGGGACGTCTGTCGGGCGGATCGCCGCGGCGTTCGCCCCGAGGCCGGTCATCTACCGGGCAACTGACTTCCGCACCAACGAGTTCCGGGGCCTGAAAGGCGGCGAGACCTACGAGCCGGTCGAACACAACCCGATGATCGGCTATCGCGGCTGCTACCGATATGTGAACGAGCCGGATCTGTTCGCGCTGGAACTGGAGGCGCTGGCGCGAGTCCGCGAACAGTCCCCGAATGTCGGGCTGATGATCCCGTTCGTCCGCACCAAATGGGAATTGGAGGCTTGCCTCGAGCTCGTCGATGCCAGTCCGCTCGGGCGCCAGCGCGGCCTGCACCGTTGGGTGATGGCCGAGGTGCCTTCGGTCGTGCACTGGCTTCCCGAATACATCGGGATGGGCATCGACGGTGTGTCGATCGGAAGCAACGACCTGACTCAGCTGATGCTCGGAGTCGACCGCGATTCCGATGTGTGCGCTGAGTTGTTCGACGAATCCGACCCCGCCGTGCTCGATGCCATCGGCCAGATCATCAGCACAGCAAGGAAATACGGCATTACCTCGTCACTGTGCGGTCAGGCGCCGTCCACGAACCCGGCATTCGCCGAACACCTGGTGCGGTTGGGCATCACGTCGGTATCGGTCAACCCCGATGCCGCAGATACCACCCGGCATGTCATCGCCGCAGCCGAGCGGCGGCTGCTGCTCGAAGCCGCACGGTTGAGTTGAGGCGGGCATGAAACCAGCCGACGACAAGGCCCTGAGGTGACCAAGGCGGAGCACGACGAGGAGACCGAGGAGTCGCGCGACACGATCGTGTGGGGTTTCTTCCGGTCGGAATTCGCCGGACCGATCTATGTCGACTGGCCTATCGACCGGCGCCTGGACGGCTACCTGTTACATCATGGACCGGCCGAACTTCTCATCGACGGCTCCGCCTACGACGAGTTGCTCGAGCAGGTCATGGCCAACATCGGGTTGGCGCAGCGCAAGGGCATCCTGCCACCGATCAAAGAAATCCGTCATGATTAAGCCGGTCGTGTCGATTGACGGCATCGACAGCGAACGGCTCGCTGAGGCGTCGAGCGGCGTTCGGCCATCGCCGCGGTGACGCCGGCGATGTCTGCACTTACCCGGGGGATCGGGCGTCAAACGCCGTCAACTGCTTCGCCATCACAGCCTCCGCCGACGGCCATGCGAAATATCCGGTGTGCCTCGTCCACCGAGTCCGCGAGCGGACGGGCGGTGTCGAGTCGGTGGGCTCGATCGGGGACCGCGTCGCCACCGAGCGCAACGGCGATCTGTGGTGTCGCATCCGAACTCGACGACCCTCTGGCCACCACCCGCTCAGCGGCTTCCGCCGACGACAGCGAACAGACGAAATGAACCACGGCCGATGAGGTTTCGGCAGCCAGTCGATACGCCCTCTCCTGCCGATGCGTATCGCGCCAGGTGCCGTCGAGCACGACGGTCTCACCGGCGGACAGCAGAGCGCGAGCTCGACGCAGCACCTCGTCGTAGACCGCGCGCACGTTCTCGGGTGCATACAGTCCCACACCCAGTTCGCCCGCCCGGCCCGCGATGACTCCCGACCGTTGTAGCTCGCGCCGCACCTCATCCGTAGAAATGACCCGGGCGTTCACCCGTTCGGCCAATCCGTGCGCCACCGTGGTCTTGCCGGTTCCCGGGCCGCCGCCGACGATGACCAACCCGACGGTGCACGACCGCAGGTGGGTCAGGGCGATGTCGAGATGGCGTATCGCGTCGGCCACCGCTTCCGGGTGCCCTTGATCGACGCGGATGCAGTCCACCTTCGCCCGCACCACGGCGCGGTACGCGACGCTGAAATCCCTCAAGGACCTCGGTGCGGGATCGTCAGCCCGCCGGAGGTACTCGTCGAAGAAGTTATCAGCGAGGTCCTTTCGGCCGAGGAACTCCAGGTCCATCGCGAGAAAGGCGGCATCGTCGACACCGTCGACGTAGCGCAGTCGATCGTCGAACTCGAGGCAGTCGAGCAGTACCGGACCGTCTGGCATGCAGAAGATGTCCTGTGTCTGCAGATCCCCGTGACCGTCGACGACGCGTCCCGCCGCGATCCGCTGCGTGAACAACTGGTCACGGCCGGCCAGGTACCGGTCCGCCAGGCGCGTGACCTCGCGAAGCGTCGCCTCCGGGATGACCCTGTCGGTGTATCGCTTCAACTCGTCGAGGTTCTGGTGCCAGCGCTGGAAGGCGGCGGCGACCGTCGCCTGTTCGTCAATCTGTGGGCCGCGGAGCGCGTTTCGGTGGAACTGCGCCAACCGGTCTGCGATGGCGGTGAGGCATCCGTCGACGGGATCGCCGTTGCGTACCAGCGCGGCAAGCCGCGCGGATTCCGGGTAGCGGCGCATCACGATGACCGGTTCGGGAGGTTCACCCGGCGTGGCGAAGTGGCCCACGCCGAAATAGCTGTCCGGCGCCAACCTGCGATTCAGTTCCACTTCGCGTTGACACGCCTGCTCGCGACGTTCGCGGGTGCTGAAGTCCAGGAAGTCCGTGACGATCGCTTTCTTCGTCTTATACGCCCGGTCCCCGATGAGAGCAACCAGCCCCGTGTGGGTCTCATGGATCTCCGCGTGGAGATTCCCGTTGCCGCTGAACGGGTCTCGGCGGGTGCTCGCGGTAACCGACGCGGTCGTCATACCTCAACCCTCTCGCAGCGACGCTCTCGGTAACAGGGCCGGAAGACCCTTTACCGCAGCCGACGCATCATCGATGCGGCCGGCAGACCATGACCGGAACGGTGGCGTGTTGCAACAGATTCAACGCCGTCGAGCCCAGGATGGCGCTGGTGAGCACAGTCTTCCCGTAGCTTCCGACCACCAGCAGCTGCGCACCGTCGGCGCTACAGCGATCCATCAGTGCTACAGCGGGTTTCGCGTTCTCGACGTAGCACGGAGCGGACACCTGTGTGTAGCGCTGGTTGTATCGGTCGACATCGCTTGTCAGCTGTGCCCACTCCGCCGTCGCCAACGCATCCCAGTCGATCAGCAGAGGCAGTCGCGCGGCCACCGCGCGCAGCGGCGACGACCACGACCGCACGGCCGCCAACTTCGCATTGAACCGTTCGGCGAACTCGAACGCGTTCTCCAGAGCGGCCAGAGACGACGGTGTTCCGTCCACCCCGACGACTACCGGATCGTCCGTCGGCACGACGTTCGACCCTCGCCAAGCGACAACGGGGCAGTCCGCGCGCGTCGCCACCGCCAGTGTCGTCGAACCCAGCAAAAGCGCACCCGCAGCGGTGACTTCATCGTTTCCCACCACGATCATCCGTGCGGTCTTGCCCAGTTGCACCAGCACCTCGGCGACCGGAACATCGGTGGACAGAGTCGTCACTTCGAGTTCGTTGTGGTCCGAACGCACGATCTCCTCCGCGCGGCGCAGAATAGCGTCGGCACTCTCGCGCTGGTGCTCGAGGACGGCCGCTCGCATCGCGGCGACAGTGTCGGTCAGGTTGTGCCCGACGGCCGGCAGCGCATGCACGATGTGCAACGACGTTTCGTACGCCGAAGCCACTGCGCCCGCCCATCGCGCCGCGTTGACCGCGCCATCGCTGCCGTCCACGCCGACCACAACCGCACCTGTCCGCATCGTGACTCCTGTCATCACCTTCGAGGTTCGTTCGCTCCTGAAGTGATGATGACCGGTGTCGCATGCCCGGCGTAGAGGCGAAAGTCCCTGGACTTCAGCGCCGAGCGATGATGACCGGCATGCGTGCGGCCTGCGCGACGGCCGAGCTCACCGATCCGAGCAACATCCCGGCGAACCCGCCGAGGCCCCGGCTGCCCACCACGAGAAGCTGGGCCCGTTCGGATTCCTCGAGCAGCCGGCGAGCCGGATTGCCGGGGCCGACGATGCGCTGAACGGCGACATCGGGATAGCGCTCGCTCCAGCCGGCAAGGCGCTGCGCGAGCTCCTCATCCGCCCGCGCACCGCCGTCTCGGACGCCGAAATCTCCGGTGCCCGTCCATGTGTGAACGGCTAGCAGCTCCACCCCGCGTCGATCGGCCTCGTCGAAGGCGATCTCTGTCGCGAACTCCGAGGCGGGTGAGCCGTCGATGCCGACCGCCACCGGGGCCGTCGCCGGATGATCCATCAGGGGGTCCTCGTCGTGGATCACCGCCACCGGGCAGCGCGCATGGTGCACAAGACCGGAGCTGACCGAACCGAGAAGCAGACCTTTGACACCTCCGAGGCCGCGGCAGCCGACGACGGTCAGCTCGGCGCCTTCGGACAAGTCGACGAGCGACGAAACGGTGGCGCCGGCGAGAATGCGATGGTCGACCTCGATGCCGGGTGTGGCGCCGATGGCATCACGAACGAGCCCGAGAGCGTCCTCGATCACGGCCTTCCCGCGGCGCTCCCGCTCGGCGGCGAACTGACCCGACATCGGGAGGTCCACCCACGCGCCATTCGTGTTCGAGGGCAGCACGTGGACGACGGTCAAGGGCACACCGCGCAACGCTGCGTCGCGGGCCGCCCAGTCAGTCGCCGCTCGGGAGGCCGGCGACCCGTCCACTCCGACCACGACGCCGCGCGCGCCGGGCGTCGCTGCGGTTGCGCTCATCTGACCCTCCTGGTGGGGCGTCGATTACGCCCCGCCCACAATGCTCGCCGGGGCGGCGCGCGAACCGAAGAGTCGAAAGTCACCAGCCGCCGACGAAGGATCCTGTCGGCCGCATCCCTGGTCTCAGATACCGCTGCGCGTGTCGATGACGCGCTGCGCGACGTCCGCGAGCTTGACGTTGCTGTCCTGTGAGAGCTGTTTGAGCATCTCGAACGCCCGCACCTCGTCCACGCCGTATCGCTCCATGATGATGCCCTTGGCCTGGCCGATGCGATCCCTGGTGGCCATCGCCGACTTCAGCTGTTCGCCTTCCCGGCTGGCCAGCAGTGCCGCGGCGGCGTGCGCGGCCAGAACTGTGCCGATCATCTCGTCGTCAGCATCGAAAGCGCGCGCTTTGAAGCTGAACATGTTCAGCGCTCCGGCGGTGCGATCGGCGGTGTACAGCTTGATCGACAGCCCGCTGAGCACGCCGCGCTCGACCGCGGCGGCCGAATACAGCGGCCAGCGGCCCTCAGTACGGAAGTCGTCGGTCCGCAGAATCGACTCGTCCAGGGCGGCCTCCACGCAGGGGCCCTCGCCGAACTGCATCTGGATTTCGTCGAGCGTGTGCGGCAACTCCGACGTGCCTGCGAGCGATTCGAACCTCCCTCCCCGGCCGATCAGAAGCACTCCCACGGTGTCGGCGCCCGGAATCAGCTCACGCGCGGTGTCGGTGACATCGTCGAGCACCTCGTTGACCGTGCTCGGCGGGGCGGAAGCCCGCGCCAACTCGGCCATTCGCTCGGCCAGGTCATGGGTGCGGGAGGACGGGGTCATGCCCGGAAGTCTTCCCCTTCGAGCGTCGGAGTACACGATTGTTTGCGGTTCGGGGCAGTGGGCATGTCGTGAGCAAGCTCGGGTGACGGTCGACCGTTTCTCGCGCCGAGGTCTCGTCGGTTAAGACAGCAGCCGACGGGGCCGACCTCTACGCCGCCCGCCGCACAGTCGCTCTCTTAGTTGTAGTAGCGTCGCGGCTGTGGGCGCACCCGATGTCTGGATCCTTGGCGGTTATCAGAGCGACTTCGCCAGGAATGTCACGCGCGAGGGACGGGATTTCGCCGACTTGACCAGTGAAGTTGTCGAGTCGACACTGGCGGCGGCCAAGCTCGACGCCCGCGATGTCGAGGTGGTGCACGTCGGCAACGCGTTCGGCGAACTCTTCGCGTTCCAGGGCCACCTGGGGGCGATGCCGGCTTCGGTGCACACAGGGTTGTGGGGCAAACCGGCGACACGGCACGAAGCCGCGTGTGCGTCGGGCAGCGTCGCAGCGCTGTCTGCCATCGCGGATCTGCGGTCGGGGGCCTACCGGTCGGCGCTGGTGCTCGGTGTAGAGCTGGAGAAGACCGTCGCAGGGGATACCGGCGCCCGGCACCTCGGCGCCGCCGCGTGGACCGGTCACGAGGGCGCCGATGCGACCTTCATGTGGCCTCACATGTTCGACCGGGTGGCCGCCGAGTACGACCGGCGCTACGGCATCGACGAATCGCACCTGCGCGCCATCGCGGCACTGAACTTCACCAACGCGCGAGCGAACCCGCATGCGCAGACTCGCGGATGGAACGTGCCGGATCCGCTGACCGACGACGACGCCACCAACCCGGTCGTGGAAGGTCGGTTGCGCCGATTCGACTGCAGCCAGCTGACCGACGGCGGCGCCGGCGTCGTCCTGGCCACCGACGAATTCCTTGGCGACCATCCGGGCTTGCGTCCGCTCGGCCGCGTCGCCGGCTGGGGCCACCGGACGGTGGGGCTGGGCCTGCAGCAGAAACTCGACCGTGCCGCCGACGATCCGTACGTGCTGCCGCATGTGCGGGGTACGGTGCTCGACGCCTTCGGTCGCGCTGGCGTCACGCTCGACGACGTCGATGGGTTCGAGGTCCACGACTGCTTCACCCCCAGCGAGTACCTCGCGATCGATCACCTCGGTCTCACCGGGCCTGGCGAATCGTGGAAGGCCATCGAGAACGGCGAGATCGAGATCGGCGGACGGCTGCCGATCAACCCCAGCGGCGGCCTGATCGGTGGCGGCCATCCGGTCGGCGCCTCCGGGGTGCGGATGCTGCTCGATGCGGCCAAGCAGGTCAGCGGCGGCGCTGGCGACTACCAGGTCGAGGGCGCAACGACGTTCGGCACCTTGAACTTCGGCGGTAGCACCGCCACCACCGTCAGCTTCATCGTCGGGAGGGCATGACATGGGAAGCGCGAACGTGGAGATCGTCGGCAAGTACCTGTCGACGCTTCCGGACGACGACGACCACCCGTACCGCACCGGACCGTGGCGTCCCCAGAACACCGAATGGGACGCCGACGACCTCGCGGTGGTCGAGGGCGAGATCCCGTCCGACCTGGACGGTGTCTACCTGCGCAACACCGAGAATCCGCTGCACCCGGCGCTGAAGTTCTACCACCCCTTCGATGGTGACGGAATGGTGCACATCGTCGGGTTCCGCGACGGAAAGGCGTTCTACCGCAACCGCTTTGTCCGCACCGACGGTCTGCTCGCCGAAAACGATGCAGGCGGTCCGCTGTGGCCTGGGCTGGCCGAGCCCATCGAACTGGCCAAGCGTAATCACGGCTGGGGCGCAAGGACTTTGATGAAGGACGCGTCGAGCACCGACGTCATCGTCCATCGCGGTGTCGCGCTCACCAGTCACTATCAGTGCGGCGATCTGTACCGCATCGACCCGTTCTCCGGCGACACCCTCGGCAAGGAGGATTGGCACGGGAGGTTCCCCGCGGACTGGGGCGTTTCGGCACACCCGAAGGTTGACGACCGCACCGGCGAGCTGTTGTTCTTCACGTACAGCAAGCAGGCCCCCTACCTGCGCTACGGCGTCGTCGACGACGGAGGCAACCTCGTCCACCTCACCGACATCCCGCTGCCCGGCCCGCGACTGCCGCACGACATGGCGTTCACCGAGAACTACGCGATCCTCAACGACTTTCCGATGTTCTGGGATCCCACGCTGCTCGAAGCCGGGATCCACTTGCCGGGCTTTCACCCCGACATGCCGTCGCGGTTCGCCGTAGTCCCCCGCCGCGGCGGACCCGCCGACATCCGGTGGTTCGAAGCCGACCCGACGTTCGTGCTGCACTTCACCAACGCCTACGAGGACGGTGACGAGATCGTTCTCGACGGCTTCTTCGAAGGCGACCCGTCCCCGGTCGACACGAGGGCAGGCGACCGGTGGCAGCGGGCATTTCGGTTTCTGGCGTTGGACCGGTTGCAGACCCGGCTGCACCGCTGGCGGTTCAATCTCGTCACCGGGCAGACCACCGAGGAGCAGCTGACCGACTCCATCACCGAATTCGGCACGATCAACAGCGGTTACGCAGGGCTCCCCTACCGCTACACGTACGCGGCAACCGGTAAGCCGGGCTGGTTCCTGTTCGACGGGTTGGTCAAACACGATCTGCGCACCGGTGCCGAACAGCGGTTCAGCCTCCCCGACGGTGTGTACGGCAGCGAGACCGCGATGGCACCCAGCTCGAATGTCGCCGTCCCGGCCCCGGGAATCGACGGCACCGCCGAAGACGACGGCTACCTCGTCACACTCACCACCGACATGAACGCCGACGCCTCCTACTGCCTGGTGTTCGACGCGGCCCGGGTCGACGACGGCCCGGTGTGCAAACTGGCTCTGCCAGAACGGGTTTCCAGCGGGACACACGCGACGTGGGCCTCGGGATCGGAACTGCGGCGGTGGCGGAAAACCGATTCGGCGGCCGAGGCCGTCGGCCTGTAGGTGGCCCCGCCCCAGTCCGTGCCCGAGCCGAACGCCGTCGCCCGCATGCTCGGCTTGCTCGGCGACGAGTGGACTCTGCTCGTCATGCAGCAGTCGCTGCTGGGGGCGACCCGTTTCGGTGACTTCAAGTCTCGCCTGCCGATCTCCAACAATGTGCTGACAACCCGACTCCGAACGCTGACCGCCGTGGGACTGCTCGAGCGTCGCCAATACCAGGAAGGACCGCAGCGTTTCCAGTACGTCGGCACGCCGCGCGGCCGGTCGCTGTGGCCGGTGCTGCTGTCGATTTGGGAGTGGGAGCGCCACTGGGTTCCCGACCACGCCGAGCCGCTGCCCGCCATGCGCCATGCCGCATGCGGCGCCGATTTCACACCGATGGTGACGTGCCGCTCGTGCGGCGAGACTGCCGGCGACAAAGACGTTGTCCCCCAATGGGGTCCGAGTGGGTCGTGGGAGCGGTCGGTGCCCTCGGCCACCGCGACGCGCAGGCGCTCGGAGGCCGATCAACACACGGCCGCGGGTCTGTTCCCGCAGACGATGAGCATCATGGGAAACCGCTGGGGGTTCGCACTGCTGGTGGCGGCATTCGTCGGAGTTCGGCGCTTTACCGACTTCCAGGCTCAGCTCGGAGCGCCCCCCGGATCGATCGCCGACAGGCTGACCACGTTCTGCGCCAACGGGGTGCTCGCCGACGTCGGCGACCGATACGAACTGACCGACAAGGGTCGCGCCCTGTTCCCGATCCTGATCTCCGCCCTGCAGTGGGCCCAGCGCTGGTTCACCGGCCCCGACGGCCCCGCGGTCCTGCTGACGCACACCGCCTGCCGGCAGGACTTCACCGCCGTCTTCGCATGCGACCGATGCCGTCGGCCGCTGGTCGGCGCGCAGGTCTCAGCCGTCGAAATCTCGTAAAAAACTTCTAGCACTCTTGGGTGGTGAGTGCTAACATCGCAGGTGCGCACAGTGATTTGGCTGCCCGCCAGGGTGGCGGGCTCTGAGTGATATAGGAGGTGAATTGCTGTGCTTCGCTTTGATCCGTTCACCGAACTTGATGCTCTGACCCGGGGTCTTCTGACGAACCAGACCGGATCAAATCGTTCCCCCCGGTTCATGCCGATGGACCTGTGCAAGGTCGACGACCACTATCTGCTGACCGCCGATCTGCCCGGCGTTGATCCCGGCTCAGTGGATGTCAACGTCGACAACGGCACGCTGACGATCTCGGCACACCGCACCGCACGGTCGGACGACGGTGTGCAGTGGCTGGCCAACGAGCGGTTCTTCGGCACCTACCGCAGGCAGCTGTCCCTCGGCGAAGGTGTTGACGCGTCAAAGATTTCGGCGACCTACGAGAACGGCGTGCTGTCCGTGACCATCCCGATGGCCGAACGCGCCAAGCCGCGCAAGATCGACGTCGCCCACGGCGGCGGCCAGAAGTCGATCGAAACCACGACCGTCGAAGCCGGGTAACCGCGCCTAGCCGCAACTGCGGTCAGATCGCGTGCGATCTGGCCGCAGTTCGGCATGTCTACGCGCCCCTCTACGGCAGATTTACGCATCCGCGCCGATGTTTCCCCATGCTCACGGCCACAGGCTGGCTAGCATGACTGGAATCGACGCGGCGCCGTTGAACTGGAGCGACTTGGGCGTGAGCGAGCTGGTACCGACCGGGACGGTGACGCTGCTGCTGGCGGACGTCGAGGGGTCGACCCGGCTCTGGGAGAGCCAGCCCGATGAGATGACGGCGGCCTTCGCGACCCTCGATCGAACGCTGGCCGAGGTCGTCGGCGCGCACGACGGGGTTCGGCCCATCGAGCAGGGTGAGGGCGACAGCTTCGTCATCGCCTTCGGTCGCGCAAGCGACGCGGTGGCATGCGCCCTTGACCTACAGCGAGCCTCACTGGCGCCGATCCGGCTGCGGGTCGGCCTGCACACCGGCGAAGTGCAATTGCGTGACGAGGCCAACTACATCGGCCCCACCATAAACCGCACCGCGCGTATACGCGATCTTGCGCACGGCGGGCAGACCGTCTTATCGGGTACGACAACCGATTTGGTGTCTGACCGGTTGCCGGTCGGCGCCTGGCTGGCGGAACTCGGGATGTACCCTGTCCGCGATCTGCCCCGTCCCGAACGCGTCGTGCAACTCTGTCATCCCGACATTCGCAATGAGTTTCCTCCGCTGCGTACCGCTAAAAGCTCACGCTCACACAACCTTCCGGCACAACTGACCAGTTTCGTCGGCCGGGCGCAACAGCTGGAGGAGGTATGCCGGCTGCTTGTCGACAATCGCCTTGTCACCCTGACCGGAGCGGGCGGCGCCGGTAAGACACGCCTCGCCATCGAGGCCGCGAATGCATTGTCCGAGGAATTCGATGACGGGCTGTGGTGGATCGACTTGGCCGCCATCGCAGATCCAGCCGTCGTCACGCTCACGATCGCCCGCACGCTGGGGCTGCCGGATCAACCCAGACGCTCCCCGTTGGAGACGGTGCAGCGCTTCGTCGGCGAGCGCGAAATCCTTCTGCTGCTGGACAACTGCGAGCATCTCTTGGACGCATGCGGTGACGTGATCATACGATTGCTGAACAGCTGCCCGCAGTTGACGATTCTCGCCACCAGCCGTGAAACGATCGCCGTGTCGGGTGAGGTCACCTGGCGAGTGCCCTCGCTGACGTTGGAGGACGAGGCCGTAGCGTTGTTCATCGAACGGGCTCAGCGAGCGCGGCCTACCTTCCACGTGACGGGCGACGACCTAGCACTCGTAGTGGACGTCTGCCGACGACTCGACGGAATGCCGCTCGCGATCGAGTTGGCGGCGGCGCGGGTCCGCGCTCTGTCGCTGCACCAGATCACCGACAGCCTCAACGACAGGTTCCGGCTCCTCACCGGCGGCGCCCGAAACACCATGCGCCGCCAGCAGACCCTGCGGGCCTCCGTGGACTGGTCGCACGCACTGCTCACCGACGCCGAGCAAGTCCTGTTCCGCCGACTGGGCGTATTCATGGACGGGTTCGACTTCGATGCCGCACAAGCTGTCGCCGCCACCAACGAAGCCGAGCAGTTCCAGATTCTCGACCAGCTCAGCCTTCTCGTCGACAAGTCCCTCGTCACCGCTGACGAGGAATCGGGCGCGATGCGGTATCGCCTTCTCGAGACGGTCCGTCAGTACGCACTCGAAAAGCTCGCCGAGTCCGGCGAGGCGACCCTGATGCGCGCGCGCCACCGTGACCACTACGTCGCCACCGCGGTCCGTCTCGAGGGTGAGGATCGGCTCATCGGTTGGGCCGAGCAGGAGACCGGAAACCTGCGCGCTGCCCACGCCTGGAGCATCGACTGCGGGGAGTTCGAACCCGCACTCCGGTTGATCTCCGCGCTGCAGAGGCTGTGGGAGAAGCGCGGGAGGATGCGCGAAGGCATCGCCGCGTTCGATCTCGCGTTCAACGACAAGCGTTATCGGGACGACGACGTCGCTGCCGCGGTCTGGATACGCGCCGTCGCCGACAGAAGCATTCTGACGGCCTGGACCGCCGACTCGGCGAGCTTGGAGCGCGGCGAGGAGGCGCTGGCCGCCGCTCGGGAATTGGGTGACCAGGGGTTGATTGTGTCTTGCTTGGCGGCTTGCGGCGGCCTCGCCTACTACAGCCCCGCGGTGTCGCAAGCGTATTGGGTCGACGCGATCGATCTCGCACGGAAGGCAGATGACCGGTCGAAGCTGTGCTACTACCTCAGCTGCCTGGCCGTCGCAACGAATGTGGCGGGGCAACCGCTCGCCTCGCAACTGGCGGCGGAAGAGGGGCGTCTCGTCGCCGACGCGATCGGCGACGACTTCGTGTCGCGACACTGCAGGATATGGCTGGCAGTCGCATTGGCCTGGCGAGGCGGGGCAACCGACGGTGACGTGGTGATCCGCGCTGTCAGCGAAGAGGCGCACGCCGCCGGTGAACCGATGCTCGAATTGTTCGCCCTCACGTGTGAGAGCAACTCATTCGCCTACCGCGGCACAGTTTCGGCATCGCGGGCGAAGGCCAAACAGGCACATGAAGTCTCGATTGCGATGGGCGGATTCCACGACAATACGGTGCACATCACCTTGGCTCTTGCAGACTTGGCCGCCGGAGATGCCGCCGCGGCGAAGACCGCGTGCGAGGCGGCGCTGGCGCTCACCACCCCCGACCAGATGCCCTACATACGAGCCCTCACGCCGATGACCGTCGCACTTTTGAGTTGCGGTGAACTCGCCGCCGCCAGGCGGTGGGCCGACGAAACCGTAACCATGACGAACGGGAACTACCAGATGAACGCGCTGGTGGCGCGAGCTCACGTAGCGCTTGCCCAGGGCGGGCGCGACCAAGCCGAGCGGGACGCCCACGACGCCCTGGTGCTCGCACTGGCGACCAGCGCGTTCCTGCATGTTCCGGAGGCGTTCGAAGCTCTCGGACGTTGTGCGGCTGACCATGGCAATCATCGGCACGCGGTCCGGCTCTTCGGTGCGGCCGCGGCCGCCCGGACCGTGATGGGCGTAGCTCGATGGCCGGTATACGCGATCGGATACGACGACGCCGTCGAACAGTGCCGAAAAGCCATGGGGGAAGACGACTTCAACACCGCCTGGACCGAGGGTTCGGCCATGTCGACCGAGGAAGCCATCGCTTACGCCCAGCGCGGACGGGGGGAACGGAAGCGGCCCGCGAGCGGCTGGGAGTCACTCACGCCCACCGAGCGCGACGTCGTCCGCCACGCCGTCGACGGCTTGGGCAACAAGGACATCGCCGAGCGCATGTTCATCTCGCCGCGCACGGTGCAGACGCATCTGACCCACGTCTACGCCAAGCTCGGCTTTACCTCCCGGATTCAGCTCATCCAAGAAGCCGCGCGTCACGCGTGACGGCTCAGCCGGTACCGCAGGTTGTTGCGCACGGCAGGCCATTCGATGTCGAGGATCGAATAGACCACGGTGTCGCGGCGCGACCCGTCGGGCAGCACCTGGTGGCTGCGCAGGATCCCGTCCAGCTTCGCGCCGAGGCGCTCGATCGCCGCGCGGCTGGCCGCGTTGAAGAAGTGTGTGCGGAACTCGACTGCGATACAACCCAACTCGTCGAACGCATGACCGAGCATCAACAGCTTGGTCTCGGAGTTGACGCCGCTGCGCCGCGCTGAGGCGACATACCAGGTGTTGCCGATCTCGAGTCGCCGGTTGGCGCCGTCGACGTTCATGTAGCTCGACGACCCGACCAGTGTTCCGTCGTGGCGCCGCACCACGAAGGTCAGCCCGCGCTCGGGCGCCTGCACCGCCAGTCTGGCATCCACCCATCGCTCGACGGAGTCGGCCGCGGGCGCCGCGGTGAACCACAGGCGCCCGAGTTCACCGTCGGCGGCGACGGCCGCTATCTCCGAAACGTGTTCACGGCGCAGTGGTTCCAACGTCACCCAATGGTCGCCGGTCAGTACGACCGGCTCGACGAACCCGCTCACGCCACCTACGCGACCGTCGCCCACGCGGCCACCATCGCCCACACCGACAGGACCACCGCGACCACGGCCATGGCAACGCCGAGGTAGAGCCCGTAGCCGGCGGACACCGGCGCGTATACGTAGAGCCGGTAATACCACAGGGGCAGCACCACCAGAAGCACCGAAATCGCCAACGCCGCAGTCGATGCGATGCGAGCCGAGAACCCTCGGGCCGACATCGCACCCGCGACGATCAGCAACGAGGCCAGCAGCACGATCAACTGCCCCACTCCGAATCCGGGTTTCGGTGCCGGCAGGTCGCCGAAGATGCCGCCGATCGCGCTGACCCGGCCACCGTTCGCGGTCAGCCACGGCAGCCATGCGCTCACCGAGACGATCGCCCCGCACAAGGCGACCAGCCATCCGGGGCGCACTCGCGACATGTCACGAGCCTATCGGCTGGATCGCACGGCACCGGTCTCTAGTCTGGAGTGTCCGACACCGAAAAGGCAGGTACTGGAATGACCGATCTTCCGGAATGGGCACACCGCCTCGACCTGTCCCCCCATCCGGAGGGCGGCTGGTACAGGGAGACGTGGCGCAGCGACCTGACCGTGCCGCAGTCCGCGCTGCCGCCGGACTACACCGGCCCGCGCAGCGCGGGTACGGCGATCCTGTTCCTGCTGATGCCCGGTCAGCAGTCGGCCTGGCACACCGTGCGCAGTGCCGAGCTGTGGCTGTTCCACGCGGGCAGCCCGCTACTGCTCGAGGCCGGGCCCGAACAAAGCAGTGCCACACCGCGTCTTCTGGGTGTCGACATTCTCGCAGGCGAGCAGCCCCAGTTCGTCGTGCCGCCGGGCCACTGGCAGCGCGCCCGACCCCGCGACGACGAGCCGAGCCTGGTCAGCTGTGTGGTGGTGCCGGGATTCGACTTTGCCGACTTCGAACTGGCAGCGCCGACGGCCTGAAGTCACAGCCGGCCCGCCCGCAGCCTGTCCAGCATCCGGCGGTCCCGCTTGGTCGGTCGGCCCGCACCGCGGTCGCGGGCGGCGAACTGCACCGTTTCGGTGACCGCAGGCTTGGGTGTCCGGTCGAGATAACACGTCGACGCGTCGGCCGCGCCCACCCGCTTCTGGATCACCCGCAGCACCTCGACGACTCGAGTGGTCTGCCCGATGCGGGCCCGCACCTCGTCGCCGGGCGATACCGGGGTGGCCGGCTTGGCGGGCCGCCCGTTGACCCGAACGTGCCCGCCCCGGCATGCCTCGGCGGCATCGGGCCTGGTCTTGGCCAACCGGACCGACCACAACCACCTGTCTACGCGGGTCGACTCCACGCCACCATCATGAACCCTTCGACGGCTACCTTATTGTGACCTTAGATAGACCTTATTTTTCTTAGAAATAGGTGTACGGTTGGGGCCACGCGGGCGCGCAGCGACGGAAGGAGCCCGACATGGATCACCAACCCGAACGAATCGTCCTGGTCACCGGCGGCTCGAGGGGCCTCGGCGCGCGGGTCGCACGTCAGCTCGGCAGCGTGGACACCCACGTCGTCGTGACGCGCGACATCTCCGACGAGGTCGAATCCGCGGAGGTGATCGACGGCATCGCAACGCGCTTCGGTCGGTTGGACACCTTGATCCTCAACTCGTCGGATGCGCTGGACACCGGCGCTGATCCCGAGTGCGCGATGCGCCTCAACCGCGACGCCCAACGCCGGCTCGCCCTGGCGGCCCTGCCGCTGATGCCCGTCGGCGGACGGATCGTCTTCGTCACCAGTCATCAGGCCCATTTCTTTCCCGACAAGGCGGTGCCCAAGGGCTACACGGCCGTCGCGGCGAGCATGCGGGCCGGCGAAACAGCCCTGCTGACAAGGCGTTCGGAGTTCCGCCAGGCCGGCGTCCAACTCACGGTGGTGTCCGGCGACATGAGCCATATGACCTTCGCCGACGCCGTCGTCGACGCGGCCACCACGCCGAACCCGGCGAGCATCGTCTTCGTCGGCAGGACCGACTACCTGATGACGGCCTGAGGCTGGCTCACTGCAGCGAGGACAGGTTGAAGACCGCCCCGTTGCAATCGGCCACCGCGGCCAACCGCCCGTAGGGCGTGTCTTCGGCGCCGCGAATAACGCTGCCGCCGTTGTCGAGGACCAACTGCACGGTCTTGTCGACGTCGTCGGCGCCCAGGAAGAAGTTCCAGTTCGACGGCTCCCCTTCCGGAAGGAAGGCGCTGCCGTCCATCAGTCCGAGCAGCGCCTCACCGTCGAAGTTGGCCGTGCTGTAGCGGAATTCGTCGGTGTCGGACACGGCCTCGATCTGCCAGCCGAACACGTCGCGGTAGAACTGCTGCGACGTGGCGTAGTCGCGGCCTGTCCATTGGAAGTACACCGGCGCGCCGTGTTCGTTGATGACCTCGAATCCGCGGTGTCCGTTCGGCTGCCACAGCCCGACGAACGCGCCGCTGGGGTCCGACAGCATGCCCATCCAGCCCTTGTCCTTGATCTCCATCACGGGCGCTCCGCACGTCGTCGCGCCCGCAGCGATCGCCGCGTCCAGGGTGACCTTGGCGTCGGTCGTGTGGAAGTAGGTGGTCCAGCCGTCGGGGCTGTTCCACTGCGGGTCGTTGAACATCAGGCCGGCGACCGGCCTGCCGTCGCGGGAGGCGGTCACGTAGCCGCCGAATTCGGGGCCCGACGACTCGAACGTCCAGCCGAACACCTCGCCGTAGAAGGACTGCGAGCGTTCGACGTCCGAGGACGCCAGGTCGATCCAGGTCGGGGCGCCAACGGGGGCGGAATTGCGGACGGGCACGATAGGTCTCCTTCTGGGTGAGTGGTCAGTCACCGATGCAGACCGCCGTCGCCGCGGAAACTCATCGCGCCGTCAGCGCGCGACTCCCAGGACGCGCAGCGCGTTCTCTTTGTAGATCAGCGACTGCACCGCCGGGTCGATGTCGAGGGTGTCGAAGTCGGCGCGCCACCGGTCGATCTGGATGTAGGGGAAGTCGGTGCCGAACAGGACCTTGGTGCGCAGCTGCCTGCTCATGGCGCGGACCAGCTGCGGCGGGAAGTACTTCGGGCTCCACCCGGACAGGTCAACGTACACGTTGGCCTTGTGTGTGGCGATCGCGATCTGCGAGTCGACCCACGGCACCGCTGGGTGGGCCATCACGATCGTCAGATCCGGGAAGTCGGCGGCGACGTCATCGAGCAGCATCGGATCGGAGTAGCGCAGCTTGATGCGGTGCCCACCCGGCAGCCCCGACCCCATCCCCGTCTGCCCGGTGTGGAACAACGCGGGCAGCCCGGCCTCGGTGATCGCCTCGTAGATCGGATAGAAGCGACGGTCGTTGGGTTCGAACGCCTGCATGCTCGGATGGAACTTGAAGCCCTTGACCCCGTAGTCGCGGACGAGTTCGTGGACCCGGTGCACCGCCCGACGCTCGTGCCACGGGTCGACGCTGCCGAACGGGATCAGCACGTCATTGTTTCGCGCAGCACCGGCGACGAGGTCCTCGATCGAGTTGGGTACGTGGCGCATCGCCGTCCGCGCGTCGATGGTGAACACGACCGCGGCGGTGTTGTGCTGCCGGTACAGGTCGGCGACCGCGTCGACGCCTGCCGTCGCGCCCGGTGGCATCTTGAAGTACTTCTCGGTCGCCTCCACAAGCTCGTCGACGTAGGCCTTGTGGCCGTGGCAGTCGATCTCGACGTGGGTGTGGATGTCGATCGCCGCGATGCGGTCGAAATCGATGCCGTATTCGTACTTCTCGCCGCGTACCGTCACCCACGTGACGATATATGCGCTGAACCTCTTCGACGTCGCCGACCGCGACGAGTACCTCGCCTATTCGAAACGCTCGCCCGCGGAGGTCGCCAAGCACGGCGGTCGCGTCGTCGCCCTCGGACAATTCAGCGAGGCCGTCCTCGGCGACATCGAGCCACGGAAGGTGCTGATCCTCGTCGAGTGGGACTCCAGGGACGCGTTCGACGGTTACTGCAACGACCCCGATCTGGCCGACCTGCACGCGCACCGGGAGAACGGGTCATCGTCGTACATCTGGCACCTGTTCGACCGGTTGGACGATCTGCGGCCGCTACTCAAGACGTAACGCAGCGCCGAGAGTCGGGTTTCTGACGCATTTCGGGCGATTTCCGGTCAGAAACCCGACGCTCGGCGAAAGGTTGCCGCTCGGCGAAAGGTTGCCGCGCCGACGACTTACCCCGCTGCGGCCTCCGGCGCATAACCGAGCGCGGCCTTGATCTCCAGGAACTCGTCGAACGCGAAGTGTCCCCACTCGCGTCCGTTACCGCTGCGCTTGTAACCGCCGAACGGAGCGGCCATGTCGAAGCCGTGGTTGATCGCGACCGAGCCGGCCCGGATCCGCCGCGCCACCGCGCGGGCCTTGTCCAAGTCGGCGCCCGAAACGTAGCCCGCCAGACCGTATTCCGTGTCGTTGGCGATCTCGAGGGCCTGGTCGAGGTCGTCGTAGCCGAGGATGCACAGCACCGGGCCGAAGATCTCCTCGCGGGCGATCGTCATGTCGTTGGTGACGTTGGCGAACACTGTCGGCTTCACGTAGTAGCCCTTGCTCAGACCCTCCGGTCGACCGGTGCCGCCGATGACGACGGTCGCGCCCTCGTCGATGCCCGACTGGATCAAGCCCTGGATCTTGTCGAACTGCGCCTTGGACGCGACCGGGCCGATCGCGGTCTTCTCGTCGGGATCGCCGACCTTGACCCCGCCGGCCACCTCGCGGGCGATCTCGATCGCCTCGTCCATGCGGGAGTTCGGCACCAGCATGCGCGACGGCGCGTTGCAGCTCTGGCCGCTGTTCATCATCATCACCGAGACACCCGCAGTCACGCTCTTGGCGAAGTCGTCATCGTCGAGCACGATGTTCGGGCTCTTGCCGCCGAGTTCCTGGGTGACGCGCTTGACGGTCAGCGCGGCGTTCTTGGCGACGTCGACGCCGGCCCGCGTCGACCCGGTGAACGACACCATGTCGATGTCGGGATGGGCCGACAACGCAGCGCCGACGCCCGGTCCGTCGCCGAACACCATGTTGTACACCCCGGCGGGAACGCCTGCCGAGTCGAGGATCTCGGTGAAGATCTGGCCCGAGTACGGTGCGACCTCCGACGGTTTGAGCACCATCGTGCAGCCCGTCGCCAGCGCGGGGAACACCTTGCAGGCGATCTGGTTGATCGGCCAGTTCCACGGCGTGATCAACCCGCAGACCCCGATCGGCTCCTTGACCACGAGGGTGGCCCCGTGCTGCTCCTCGAACTCGAAGTTCTTCAGCACGTCGATGGCCGTGGCGAGGTGGCCGAGTCCGAGGTTGACCTGGGGGCCTGCCGCCAGCGACGCCGGGGCGCCCATCTCCTCGTTGACCGCGTCGGCGAGGTCACCGGCGCGCTTCTGGTACTCGCCCATGATCGCCTGCAACAACTCGAGGCGCTCGTCGCGGCTGGTCTGCGACCAGGTGTTGAAGGCTCGGCGGGCGGCCTGCACGGCCACGTCGACGTCGGCCGCGGAACCGATCGCGATCTTGCCGGAGGCCTCCTCGGTGGTCGGGTTGTCGACCTCGAGGGTGTTGGGCCGGATCGGGTCGACCCACTGGCCGTCGATGTAGAACTTGAGATATTCGCGCATGTCCCCACTCTTCCCTAGATCGCCTACTGCGTGCCTTCTGCATACCAGGTGCGGAACCGGTCGTACTTCGGCATCTCCTCGGAGTTGGCCTTCGGGTCGATGCAGACGTGGACGACGGCGGTCTTGCCGCTGGCGAACGCCCGCTTGATCGCCGGGCCGATCTCGTCGTCCTTCTCGACGTACTCGCCGTGACACCCGAAGCCCTCGGCGACCTTGTCGAGCCGGACGTCCTTGCTCCAGTGCACACCCGGTTGCGGCGACGGCTGCTCGAACGTGCGCTTGTAGACGCCCACCTCCAGGCCCCATTGGTAGTCCACGCCGACGACACAGACCAGCGGCACGTTCTCGCGGACCGCGGTCTCGAGTTCGGCGATGTGGAACAGGAACGCCGAATCGCTGGTGAGCAGCATGACCGGACGCTTGCGCCCCTCGGCGACCGACGCGCCGACCGCATACGGCAGACCGGTGCCCAGATGACCGAAGTTCTGATTCCAGATCACGTCTCGCGGCTTGGTCTGCGAGTACGTCCACTGGAAGATCACCGTGGCGCCACCGTCGCGGACCAGGATGCCGTCCTCGGTGCATTCGTCGAAGGCCTTCGTGGCCTCGACGACGTAGCGGGCCGGGTGGATCGGCGCGCGACCGCTCGGCGCTTCGGCGGCCACTCGGGCGATCTCGGCGGCGTCGGCCTTGATCAGGGCCTCGAAGTCGGCCGACGGGGTACGCGGGGTGTCGCGCAGCGCCGCGACCAGTTGCGGCACCACGCCGCGAAGATCACCCACCAGCGGCACGTCGATCGGCCGGTTCACCCCGATTGCGGTCGGATCTTGTTCCACGAGAATCCATTTGCGGTTGGCATCGTTACCCGCCCAGTGCTGGGTCCTGCCGTAGTGCATGGGTTCGCCGAGCTCGGTTCCCAGCGCCACGCACAGATCGGACTTCTCGACGGCCTCGTTCGCCGCCGGAGAGAACAGGTACGGGAAGGTGCGGTCCTGCAGGCCGGGGATGAAAGAGGTGCCGCCCGAGGTCTGGATCACCGGGCAGGCCATCAGCTCGGCCAACTCCCTGACCTGCTCCTGGGTGCGCGAGGTGTGAACTCCGTGACCCACCAACAGGACTGGGCTCTTCGCCTCGCGGATCAGTCTGACCGCCTCGGCGACCTCACGTTCACCCGCACCCTGGTTGACGAGCCGATACCGGTGCGGCGGCAACGGATCCGGCACGTCAAGCTCTTCGAGGATGACGTGGGACGGATACTCGATGTAGCAGGGGCCGGGGGTGCCCGACATGGACTGGCGGATGGCTTCGCGGATGATCTCGTCGGTCTGGTCGGCGTACTCGATCGAACTGCTGAACTTGACCGAGTTCTTGAACAGGTCCTCCTGCTGGACGAACTGGATGCGCCCGCGCCGCACCCGCCGTTCGGTGATGCGAGCACGCTGGCCGCCGAGGAAGATGACCGGCGAGTTCTCGACCAGCGCGCACTGGATCGCACCCGCGATGTTGGCCATGCCCGGTCCGAGCGTTCCGATGCACAACCCCGGCGTGCCCGTCATCCGCGATGCCGCCTCGGCCATGAACCCGGCGCTCAGCTCGTGGTGCGGTGCGACCACCGACCAGCCGCGCGCGTCAGCCTCGGTGAACATGTGCACGAAGTTGGGGTCGGGAATGCCGAACAACGTGTTGATGCCCTCGGCCTCGAAGAGGTCGAGTATGCGCTTGTATACGGGTACACCCACGGGAAACTCCTTGATTTCTCTATAGATAGCGTTGTGCTAGTCGTTCTCGGTGTGCTGACGGAGAGCCGAACAGTGATCGGTTGAGGGTGGCGCGCTTGAGGTAGACGTGGATACCGCTCTCCCACGTGTATCCGATGCCGCCGTGCAACTGCATGGCCTTGCCGGCGATGTCGACGGCGGCCGCGCACGTATACGACTTGGCCATCGAGACGGCGGCCCCGGCTTCCGGCGCGTCCTCGGCGACCGCTCGGACGGCGGCATCGACGAGTTGGCGCGACACGGAGATGCTGACGAGCATGTCGGCGCATGCGTGTTTGACGGCCTGGAAGGAGCCGATGGCCCTGCCGAATTGCTGACGCACCTTCACATATCCGACGGTGGCGGCGAGCATGGCCTCGCTCAGGCCGAGGCTGTCGCAGGCGATCGCCGCGGCGGCCCGGTCGTGTAACCGCTGCACCGCAACCGCGGGATCGTCGGTGAACGGCAAGGTTTCGGCGATCGCAGCCGCCGGGTCGATCGCGGCGAGGTTGCGCGTCTCGTCGACGACGGGCCGCGGCGTGGCCCGCTGCTCGGACACGGCGACACCGCGGTCGGTGACGATCAGGATGCGGTCCGCGCCTTCGGCGTCGGGCACGAAGTCGAACGGCTCCAGTGCGACAGCCACCCGGATCGCGCCACTGGCTATCTCGGTAAGCAGCGTGTCGCGGGTGTCACTGGGCTGCAGCGCGTTCAGCGCTCCGACGGCCAGCACCGCACTGCCGAGGAAGTCGGTGGCGCCCGCGGCGCGGCCGATCTCCTCGCAGACCACCGCGACTTCGGCGAACGACGCACCCGCCCCGCCGAATTGTTCGGGCACCTCGAGTCCGACCCAGCCCGCGTCGATCAGCGTCGGCCATCCGACGTTACGCTCCTTCGCCAGGAGATCGCCTGCCACCGAGCGTAGTTCGTCGTGGAATTCGGTGAAGTCGTTCATCAGACGGCACTCGGTTCTCGCGGCAGGCCCAGACCGCGCTCGCCGATGATCGTGCGCTGAATCTCGCTCGCGCCGCCGGGGATCGTCCATTCCCACGATCCGATGAAGTCGAGCACCCAGGCCCCCGACTCCCAGCCGCTGGAGGCCGGCTTGGCGAGTTCGGTGTGTGCGGCCAACCCGCCGACCTCGGCACCGAGGTCGGTCATGCGCTGCAGAAGTTCGCTGTAGAACAGCTTGACGATCGAGGCGTCGGCCGGGTCGGCGGTACCGTTCTCGTTATCCTCGACCACCTTTCGGCACAGTGCCCGCAGCCCCGCGATCTCGGTTTCGAACTGCGCGAGCCGGTCGGCGACGATCGGATCGTCGGTCGGAGCGCTTCGCACCAGCCAGCGGAAGCCGGCGTTGCCGAGGCGCTCGGCGAGCTCCAGCATCGTCATGCCGCGCTCGGCGCCGAGGGTCGCCTGCGCGACCCGCCAGCCGTCGTTCTCCGCCCCGATCAGGTTGGCCGCTGGGATCGACACGTCGTTGAGGAAGATCTCGCAGAAGTGAGAGTCGCCGATCGCATTGCGGATGGGCCGCACCTCGACGCCGGGTGTGGTCATGTCGAGAAGGAAGTACGAGATGCCCTTGCGTTTCGGCGCATCCGGGTCGGTGCGGGCCAGCAGCAGGCACCAGTCGGCGTGCTTGCCTCCGCTGGCCCACAGCTTCTGACCGTTCGCGATGTAGGCGTCGCCGCTTTTGCGCGCGGTGGTGCGCAGGCTGGCCAGGTCGGATCCGGCCTCGGGTTCGGAGAAGCCCTGCACCCAGATTTCGCCGTCGAGGATCGCGGGCAGGTGCCGTCGCCGCTGCTCCTCGGTGCCGGCGACCAACAGCGTCGAGGCGGCGTGGTGGATACCGACGAACGCGAGAACCAGCCGCGGTGCGTCGTGTGCAGCCAGTTCCTGGTACAACACCACCTGCTCTTCCACCGACATGCCGCCGCCCCATTCGGCGGGCCAGTGCGGGACGGCGTAGCCGGCGCTGTGCAGCTCGGCGAACCACCCCTTCTGGAAGGCCACGAACTGCTCATCGTCTGCGCCGGTCTGGGTTTCGCGCCAGTCCGGTGGGATGTGCTCGACGCACCACTGCCGCACCTGGTGCCGAAACTGAACTAGTGCTCGACTTTCGGGCGCTTTTTGATGCATATCTTCAGACTCGGCGCTCATTGCCGCACCGCCTTGGCCCGCAGGTGGTCCAAGACGCGCGCGACGGCCAGACCGTCGTCGAACGACGGGGTGATCTGCGTACCGGTGCGCAACGCCTCGGCGACGTGTCCGAAGAAGACTGACAGCGCGGGCGGGGGTGAGCGTCGCGGCGGCGGTGCGAACTCGGTGGTCTCGGGATCGGCGCCGATGCGTCGCACCACCAGCGTCGTGTCGGCCGTCAGTTCGACGGTGGCGTCGCTGCCCAACAGCGTGACCGACGGCGGTGAAGGGACGGCGGCCGCGAACCCGGTGTCGTGAGTAGCGGTGCAGCCGTTCGCCATTGCGAACCACGCCGCGTACGCATCCTCGGCGGTGGCCTGCTCGGGTGAGCCGTCGATGCGGGTGACGCCGCCGCAGTCGGTGATCTCGCTGCCGAAGAGCCACCGGGTGAAGTCGATCAGATGGGAGCCGTAGGCGCCGATCCAGCCGCCGCCCAGGTCGCGGTCGTTGATCCAGCCGAACTTTCGGCCACGCAGCCCGCTTCCGAAGAACGTCCAGTGCAGGTGCCTGGGTGTGCCGATCGCCCCGCTGTCGGCCAGTTCTTTGAGCCGCGTCCACGACTCGTTGAACCGGAACTCGAAGTTGAGGAAGTGCAGCACACCTGCGTCGCGGGCCATGTCGCGCATCTGTGCTGCCTCGTCGGCGTTGCGGCCGAATGGTTTGTCGCACAACACCGCATGCCCGTGCTCGAGCGAACCGGTGACGTGCTCGAGGTGCAGGAATGGCGGCGAGTGCACGGAGACCAGGTCGACGTCCGAAGCCAGCGCGGCTTTGACCGCGTCCTCGTCGCGGGGGCTGACGACCTCGACGTCGAACCCGGCTTCGGCGTATGCGGGAGCCGCCGCGTGCTTGCCGAAACCGGTGCCGATCACCGCGACCCTCATGCGTACAATCCCGTCAGTCCGGCGCGGCCAGCGTTGCGGGTCAGGGCATCTCGGGTCGCGGACAGGCCGATTGGCAGCCGCCGCAACGGTTGGCTGTAGCGCGACAGCCACGACAGCGTGGTCTCGTCGCAGAACCCGACCGCGCCGTGCAGCTGATGGCAGACGCGGAACACGACCTCGGCGGCTTCGAGTGCCGACAACCGCAGCGCGAGTGCGTCGGTCAGCGCCTCGGGGCGCGCGGTGGCGATGCTCCACAGCGCGTATCTGGCGAGGATGTCGAGTCCGCTGCGCTCCACCTCTGCGTCGGTCAGCTGGAACTGCACGCCCTGGAACGACGACAGCGTCTGCCCGAACTGCTTGCGCAGGCTGACGTGCGCGACCGTCAGTTCGATCGCCCGGTCGAGCATGCCGAGCAGCGTCCAGCACCCCAGCACCAGTCCGAGCGCGACATCGGCGGCGCCTCGGTCGTCGACGGCGGCCGTCTGCAGTTCGCAGACGAAGCCCGGGCCGACGGGCCCGATCCCGGTCACGGTGCTGCGGGTGCCGTCCAGCGTGACTGTCGTCCAACGGTTCTCGAGACCGGCCACCGCTGCTGCGGGCCGGTTGCCCGCCACCACGATCAGGCCGTCGGTGTCGAGGTCGGTCGGGGCGGACAATCGTTCCGCGACCGGATACGGCAGCGCCCAGTAACCGGCGCTGCGGCACAGCGCCGCGGCCGCCTCGAGGCCGTCTGCGTCGCTGCGGGCGTCGAGGTCCCAGGCGCCCAGACCGGCCAGCACCGGGCCCACCAGCGATTCGCGCGCCTCCGGTTTGGCCTCGGCCTGCTGGACCAGTTCGTCGCCGCCGGCGGCCTCGAACGCGCGCAGCGCCTGGCGGCCGTACTCGACGGCGTCCTCGGACAGTTCGAGATTCACCGCGCCACCGCCAGCATTGCGCGTGACAGCAGAATCCGCTGCATCTCGATGCTTCCCGACGAGACGGTCGAAGCCTGCGAGTACTTCCAGTGGTCCTCGACCTCACCGAGGAACCAGGCGGCCCGCGGGTCGTCGTGGGATACCTCGGCCGCGATGTCCATCAGCACCTCGGCACTGTCCTGGTCGAGCTTGGTGACCGCGATCCGGTAGGCCGCGGCGTCACCCGGTTGAATGCGTCCGCTGCTCTGCAGGGACACCACTCGGTACGCCATCAGCCGGGCCCGCCGGCAGTGGGTCAGCATGCGGATCCAGCGGCCGCGCAACTCTCCCGGAAGGTCGTCCCACCGGTCGCCGAGCACCGTGGGCGCCGCGGCGAGCAGTCGTTCGCAGCGTGCGTAGCGAGCAATGCCAACCCGCTCGAACGCCATCACGTCCTGCACCACCGACCAGCCCGCATCGACCGTCCCGAGCACGTCGGCCTCGGTGACACGCAAGTCGTCGAAGAACACCTCGTTGAGGTGGTGCGGGCCCAACATGGCGCGGATCGGCCGGACCTGGATGGCCGGATCATCCATCGGGACAAGGAAAATCGTGAGACCCCGCTGCTTCTTCTCACCGCGTGACGTCCTGGCCAGCAGGAAGCACCACTGCGCCATCGTCGCGTAGGACGTCCAGATCTTCTGCCCGCTGACCAGCCAGCCATCACCGTCGGGACGGGCCGTCGTGCGAAGCGACGCGAGATCGGAGCCGGCCTCCGGTTCGGAGAAACCCTGGCACCAGATCACCTCACCGCGCGCGATCGGCGGTAGGTGTTTGCGCTGCTGCTCCTCGGTGCCGTGGCGCATGATGATCGGGCCGACCCAGTTGACCCCCATGTACTGGGCGCCGCGCGGTTCGTGATGCGCCCACATCTCCTCGCGGACAACTGTCTGTTCCCACACCGACGCCCCACCACCGCCGAACTCCTTCGGCCAGGACAGGCAGAGCAGTTCGCGTTCGGCCAGCATGCGGCAGAACCGTTGAGCGATCTCGAGATCGGCGGGGTCGTCGGTGAACGCACCCAGATAGTCCTCGGGCACATGCTCTTTGACCAGCGCACGCAGTTCGCCGCGCAACTCCGCTGCCTTGTCGCCCATCGCGAAATCCACGCGCCTACCCCCGCTCCGCTGCGCCGACACTACGGTTTTTGACGAGATCCGCGCCGTTTCCGTCAGAAACCGCAGTCTCGACGGAGCCGAGCGCGGTGAGACCCAACTCGTCTAGCACGGCATCGGTGTCGGCGCCCAGCGTGGGGGCGGGGCCCGCGACCTTGCCCGGTGTGCGGGAGAACCACGTCGGTACCCCCGGAAAACGCACCGGCCCGTCCGCGGTCTCGACGGTCTCGAAAAGCCCGACCGCGTTCAGGTGTTCGTTGTCGAACAGCGCGTCGGGAGTGTTCAGCGGCGCGGCGGGAATCTCGAGTTTCCGGAAAAGATCCAGCCATTCGGCGGTGGTGCGCTCCGTCATGGTCTCAGCGAGCAGCCCGTAGACGACATCGATGTTGTGCGCACGCTTCTCGAGGGTGGCGTAGGACTCGTCGTTCCACGCCGGACTCACCGCGCTGATGAATGCGTTCCAGTGTTTGTCGTTGTAGATCAGCGCGGCGATGTAGCCGTCGCTGGTGCGGTACGGCCTGCGGTTGGGCGCGACCGTGCGCGGATACACCGCGGGCCCCAGTGGGGGGTCGAACATGGCGCCGTTGGCATGTTCGACCAGCATGAACGACGCCATCGTCTCGAACATGGCGACCTCGACCTCTTGCCCCTCCCCGGTCCGCTCGCGATGAAACAAGGCCATCATCGTCGCGTAGAGGGCCGTCAGCCCGCCGACCTTGTCGGCCATGATCGTGCCGACGAAATCGGCCTCACCGGTCAATTGCTGTTGTACCGCGGGCAATCCGGCTTCGGCCTGAATGGTGTCGTCGTACGCGGGGCGGTCGCGGTCGGGCCCACGGCGGCCGTAGCCGTAGCAGTTGGTGTAGATGATCGCGGGGTTGACGGCGGCGACGTCGTCGTAGCCGAAGCCGAGCTTGGCGACCGCCTTGGCGCGCATGGAATGGATGAACACGTCGGAGCGCTCGATGAGCGCCCGCATCGCCGCCTTTCCGGCTTCGGTTTGCAGGTCCAACACCACGCTGCGCTTACCACGGTTGACGTTGACGAACACCCCACTCATCCCGGGCGAAGGGCCAACGGAGATGAAGCGGGTGTTATCACCCTGCGGCGGTTCGACTTTGATGACGTCAGCACCCATGTCCGCCATGATCTGGGTGCAGTACGGCCCCATCACCATCGCGGTGAGGTCGACGACACGCACCCCGGCCAGCGGCCCGCTAGGCATGGACACCGCCCTTCTGCGCCATGGCGAAGCTGTACTTGATGTGGTCGTTGTGCCCGTCGGGCACCACAGGGAACACCACGGGTTCGGACAGGTCGCGGATCGCGGCGATCTGCGCGCCGACCTCCTCGATCGACCACGACGGCCGGTAGACGCCGGGGGTCTCCGCGACCACGGCCCGCGCGATCCGGCCTGCCAGCGCGATCAGCGCTTCACCGGTGATCGAACATGATTCGTGTGCCAGCCATCCCACCGCCGGTGCGACCAGCTCCGCGCCCATCGGCGGATACGCCGACGTGTCGATGCCCTCGGCCATCCGTGTCACCGCGGCGGGCACGATCACGTTGCTCTTGACGCCGTGCGCGGCGCCCTCCATGGCCGCGACGTTGGACAGGCCGATCACGCCCGCCTTGGCCACCGCGTAGTTGGCGACGCCGTGATTGCCGTAGAGACCACCGATCGAGGACGTCAGCACGATGCGGCCGTATCCGGCGTCGCACATCGACGGAAATGCCGGGCGCACAACGTGAAAAGCACCACGGAGGTGGACGTCGAGCACCGCCTCGAAGTCATCGTACGTCATCTCCGCAAGTGGAGCCCGGCGCACGATGCCTGCGTTGTGGATCAGGATGTCGATGCGCCCGTAGCGTTCGAGAGCGGATTCGACGATCGCCTTGCCGCCGGCCGGGGTGGCCACCGAATCGGTGTTCGCCGCGGCGTCGCCTCCGGCAGCGACGATCTCGCGCACCACTTCTTCGGCGGGCCCGGGCGCCTTAGATGGCGGGTGGACGGGGTCGTACTCCTCACCCGTCAGGCTGCCGCCCGGATCGTTGACGACGACCTTGGCGCCCCGCTGCGCGAGCAGCATGGCGTATGAGCGGCCCAGGCCCCTGCCGCCACCGGTCACGACGGCCACCTGACCGTCGAAGCGCAGCTCACTCATCGCGCATACCTGCGATTTGTGTGCGAGAGGGAGCGCTCACCGCTCCCGAACGCACACAAATCGCTACTTCTCGAGTACCAGGCCATCGAGGTCGCCCTTGTCGCGCCACTCTTTGAGCAGATCGCCGAACGCGTAGAAGCCCGGACCGTAAGGCTCGCCGAGGTGTGAGCGGATGCCCTCACCGCCGCCGCCGCCCTCGTTGTTGTAGTAGCCCGGAGTGCAGGATGCGTCGAAAGCCGAGTTGTCGACCGCGGATTCGCGGATGGTCTGGCACCACTGCTCCTGCGCATCGTCGGTCGGCTCGACGACCGTCGCGCCCCGCTTCAACGCCTCGGCGATGATGTAGGCGATGTGCTCGCCCTGCAGTTCGTAGTTGGCCGCGATGTTGGCCGAGATGCCGACCTGGGTGAAGCCCGTGAAGAACTGGTTCGGGAAGCCGCGGCTGGTCATACCGTGCAGCGTCTTGTAGCCGTCGTGCCAGTAGTCGTAGAGCGACAGCCCGTCGCGGCCCTCGATCGCGTCGATCGAGTAGCGCCTGCTGATCTCGGTGGTGATCTCGAAGCCGCTGGCGTAGATGATGCAGTCGACCTCGTATTCCTGGCCGTTGGCGACGAAGCCCTTCTCGGTGATCCGCTCGACCCCTTTGGTGTCGGACACGTCGACCAGCGTCACGTTGGGCCGGTTGAAGGTGGGCAGGTAGTCGTCGTTGGACAGCGGACGCTTGCACAGGAAGCGGTAGTACGGCTTGAGCGCCTCGGCCGTCTCAGGGTCGTCGACGGTCTCGGCGATCCGGCGGCGCAGCCGCTCCATGATCTTGTAGTCCTCTTCCTCGCGGATCGCCATGAACTGCTCGGGCGTCAGCGTCGACGGGTCCTCGAGCGAGAGCACCCGCGCGGCGGTGTTGCGGCCCAGTTCGGTCCAGAAGTCGCACACCAGATCCGGCTGCCCGGGCGCCATTCCCTCGAACGTCCACGAGTGGAAGTTGCGCTGGCGTTCCTTCTGCCAGCCGGGCTGCAGCGTCTTCACCCAGTCGGGGTTGGTCGGGGTGTTGTTGCGCGCGTCGACCGTCGACGGGGTGCGCTGAACGACATATAGGTGCTTGGCATCTCGGGCCAGGAACGGCACCACCTGGATGCTGGTGGCGCCGGTGCCGATGATCGCGACACGCTTGTCGGCGAGCTTGTCCATGCCGCCGGTGTAGTCGCCGCCGGTGTAGTCGTAGTCCCACCGCGACGAGTGGAAGCTGTGTCCCTTGAAGTCCTTCATGCCCGGGATGCCCGGCAGCTTCGGTCGGTGGAATGGCCCGGACGCCAGCACCACGAACCGCGCGCGGATGTCGTCACCGCGGTTGGTGGCCAGGCGCCACCGCTGAATCTCCTCGTCCCAGCGCATATCGCGCACCTGGGTGGAGAAGATCGCCGAGTCGTAGAGGCCGAAGTGCTTGCCGATGCGCCTGCAGTGTTCGTAGATCTCGGGGCCGTCGGCGAACTTCTTGCTCGGGATGTAGTCAAGCTCTTCCAGAAGCGGGATGTAGCAATAGGACTCGTTGTCGCACTGGATGCCGGGATACCGGTTCCAGTACCAGACCCCACCGAAGTCGCCACCCAGCTCGATGATCCGGACGTCTTCGACGCCTGCCTTCTTCAGATGCGCCGCCGACAGCAGCCCGCCGAAGCCGCCGCCGAGCACCGCGACGTCGATGTCCTCGACAATCGGGTCACGCGGCGCCACGGGGGTGTACGGGTCGACCTCGTAGTAGCCGGCGAAGTCGTCGGTCAACTCGACGTACTGCTTGGAGCCCTCGGGCCGAAGCCTTTTCGCGCGCTCCTGGGCGTACTTCTCCCGCAGTGCATCGATGTCGATGTCGTCGGGGGTTTCTGTGGGCCCGCAGGTGTCGGTCCTCGAATCGGACAAAGTCATGGCTCAGAGCTCTTTCGGTTCGCCGGTGCCCATATACTTGGACAACTGATAGTGAAGGTTCACGGTGCTGCGTTCGCGGTACGGGTTGGGCTTGGTCCCCGGGAAGCCCAGCGACTTCATGCCCTGCTGCACCGCGGCCATGTTCGAGAAGTCCTGGGGAAGCACCGAAAGCCAGTTCGGGCTGTCCTTGGGCGTGTACTCCCAATGCGTCTGCGGCTCTTGACCCTTCGGGAACAGCTCCAACGTAGCCACTTCGAATATGCACTTGTTCGGATCGTAGCTCGGGTGGGGCCGGGCGCCGTAGCACAGCGCGGTCGTCAGGCCCTGGCCTACCTGGAAGTTGGGGAAGATCTGCCAAGCCGTGCCCGCCTGCCCGAGAATGTCGGGCGGAATGGTCGGCCACACGACGCCGCGGGCCTCGTCGTCACGCCTGGCCGATGCCAACCAGTGTTCGAGAACCTTGTCCGGAGGTGTGCCCTCGGGCAGTTCGTCGACCAGCCTCTTGGCCGCGTTCACCAGCGTCTCGGTGGTGGTCGCGTTGGTCTGCTCCCACGTGTACATCTGCATCTCGGCGGTGGAGACGCGGGGGTCGTCGCCGGTGCCCAACCGGATCTTGGACTTGGTGGCCTCCATGTCTTTTGGCGCGTCGTATCCGATGTTGCTGTGCCTGCCCTGCACCTTGGCCCAACCCTTGAACTCGCCGAACTTGTTGAACTCCGGATGCGTGGTGAACACGTGGTAGGTCTCGTTGAAGGCCTCGAGCGCGACCTTCCAGTTGCAGTCGAAGTACAGCCATTTGCGCCACTTGTAGCGCATGTTCTCCAGCCCGAACGGATCGAGGATCTTGGCGGCCGGGAACAGGTAGTCGGCAAGCGGTTCGCAGTCGGGATCCATGTTGATGAACAGCCAGCCGCCCCACGTGTCGACCTGGACGGGGACGAGGTGGGTGTTCTGCGGGGTGAGCGTGCCGTTCCAGTCGTCCTGTTCGCGGATGTGGGTGCAGGCACCGTCGAGTCCGTATGTCCAGCCGTGGAATCCGCAGACGAACGACTTGCGGGCACGGCCGACGGCGTTCTTGTCCCCGTCGGGGGTGTCGACGAGGCGGCGGCCGCGGTGCATGCACACGTTGTGGTGCGCCCGAAACTCGTCTGCCCCGGTGCGCACCACGATGATCGAGTCATCGAGGACGTCGTAGGTCAGGTAACTGCCGACCTCGGGAAGCTCCTCGACGCGGCCGACCTGCTGCCATACCTTGCGCCACAACTTATCCCGCTCGGCGCGCGCATACTCTTCCGAGACGTACGCCTCCACCGGGATGGTCATCGGTTCGCAGAGCTCTTCTGGCGCTTCAATCCTGGGCTGCGTATCGGTCATTTCAAACTCCTTAGAACCGACTGATTTCTGCGCGGAAGGTTTCGTCTTTGAGGAACAGCGACGTGTTGTCGGCACCGAGGTGCGTCCACTTCAGGTTGAGTCCACCGTCGACGAGAAGCGTCTGTCCGGTGATATAGCTCGACAGGTCCGACAGCAGAAACAGGATCGCCCCCGCCTGCTCTTCGGGCCGGCCCCGCCTGCCCATCGCGATCGCCCGCCGGTCCCGGTCGGGGTCGACGTCGACGTAAGTGCGCGACGCGGCAGTCTCGGTCACCCCGGGCGCCACGGCGTTGACGCGGATGTTGTCGTGGGCCAACTCGGCGGCCATGGTGCGCGTCATCGCGACCACCGCCGCCTTGGCCGTGCCGTAGGCGATGTGGAACGGTGCGGTGTTCATCCCGCTGATCGACGACACGGAGACGACCGAGCCCTTCAGGCCGCGGGCGCGGAGTTCTCCGCATACCGCCTGGCTCATGAAGAACGCCGTCTCGAGGTTCGCGGTGAACAACTCCCGCCAGTCCGCGCGCGTCACCCGGGTCGACGGCATCCACGTCGACGGCGCGGCGCCGCCCGCGATGTTCACCAATCCGTACAGATCACCCTCGGTTCGCCGGACCTGTTCCATCACGGTGGCGATGCCGTCGTCGGTGGAGGCGTCGGCCGACACTGCGACGACCGCCAGGCCCTGATCGATGAGCGGGCCGACATGTTGGTCGAGGTTCTCTTTCGACCGGCTGACGGCCACCACCGTGGCACCGGCCTCGGCCGCCATCCGGGTCACGGTGGTGCCGATCCCGCCGCCGCCCGCACCCGACACCACGACGATTCGGCCGTCCAGCCTCAAAAGGTCATCCATGCTATTTGTCCGGACAACGAGTGTTGCTCTCCATGTTGCAGAACACTATTCCCCAGCGCGAATCGGCCCGTCAAGGGCGAAACAACTTCTTTCGCGGCCTATTGTCTGGACTAAGCAGCCTTGCTAACGTGCCAGGTCATGACACAATCGGCGACGGGGTCCCTGCAGCAGTCTCGCTATCCGGGCGGAGATCCGACAGCCGCGGCCGGGTGGCGCGTCGAGCGGATCACCGCCCCCAGCCGGCTGTTCGGTGCCAACGGTCTGCGCACCGGCCCGGACGGCCGCGTTTACGTCGCCCAGGTGACGGGCAGCCAGATCAGCGCGCTGGATCTGGGCACGGGGAACCTCGAGACGGTCAGCGCCAAGGGCGGCGACATCATCGCCCCCGACGACGTCGCCTTCGACAGCGACGGCAACTTGTTCGCGACCGAGGTGATGGACGGACGGGTCAGCGTGCGTCACGCCGCGGGCCGCACGCGCGTGCTGCGCGACGACCTGCCGTCCGCCAACGGCATCACCGTGCATCAGGATCGCTTGTTCATCAACGAGTGTCGCGACGGCGGACGGCTGATGGAACTCGACCGCGGCACGGGCGCCGAGCGGATTCTGTTGGAGGGCCTACCTTCACCGAACGCCATGGAGGTCGGCCCCGACGGTTTCCTGTACTACCCGTTGATGACGGCCAATGAGATCTGGCGAATCGACCCCACTGGCGGTGAGCCGCAACGAGTGGCCGGCGACCTCGGTGTGCCCGACGCGGTGAAGTTCGACCCGCAGGGCAATCTCGTCTCGACGCAGGTGGCCAGCGGCCAGGTGCTGCGCATCGATCCGCGAAGCGGCGAGAAAACCCTTCTGGCGCAGCTCAGCCCGGGATTGGACAACCTGACCTTCGTCGGCGATCGCCTGTTCGTCTCGAACTTCACCGGTGAGATCACCGAGATCGTCGGCGTGGGCGAGACCCGCACGCTGCTCGGCGGCGGGCTGAACTGGCCGCTGGATCTGGCGGTGGGCGAGGACGGCCTCCTCTACGTCGCTGACGGCACCTACTTCTACACCGTCGGTGATGGCGGGTCGCTGCAGACCGTCGGGATGCTGTTCTCCCCCGGCTACCCTGGCTTCCTCCGCGGGCTGGCACCGGTGGGGGGTAATGCGTTCGTGGTGGCCACCTCGGGTGGCCAGATCGCTCGGTACCGTCCCGCCGACGGCGAAACCCATTATCTGGCAGACGGTTTCGACCAGCTCTACGGTGTCGCCGTCGGGCCGGGTGAGCGGATCGTGTTCACCGAGCTCGGCACGGGGCGGGTGCATGCGTTGGCGTCGGGCAGCGCCGAGGTGCTGGCGTCGGATCTGCGGGATCCGGTTGGCGTCGCATTCGACGACGACGGTCGGCCGCTGGTCGCGGAGTCCGGGGCGGGACGGGTGATCGCGGTCGGCGATACGACCGAAACCGTGGTCGACGATCTGTCGCGCCCGCAAGGCATCGCGGTCGTCGACGGGGTGCTCTACATCGTCGACGCGGGCGCCAAGGAGGTGATCGCGGTGAACCTGAACACCAACGCGCGCACCACGATCGCTTCGGATCTGCCGGTGGGGCCGCCGCGAGGTGTGGAGCCCAAGCCGCTCAAAGGGATGCCGCCGTTCTCCGGACCACAGGGGCCGTTCGCCGGTATCACCGTCGGCCGTGACGGCACCTTGTACGTGTCGGCCGACGGCGAGGGCAGCGTACTGGCGCTGCGGCGGACATGACCGTCAGCCCCACCGACCATCGCTACCTGCAGGTGGCGCGCACTCTGCGTAAGGAGATCGTCGACGGGATCTACCCCGTCGGCTCACAGCTGCCGACCGAACAACAACTGTGCGAACGCTTCGCGGTCAGCCGCTACACCGTCCGTGAGGCGCTGCGCCGGCTGCGGGAGGACAACCTGATCGCGTCGCGGCCACGGGCAGGCACCCTCGTGGTCCCTCGTCCCGCGTCCAATTCATATGCGCAAGATGTTGTTTCGATCGACGACCTGCTGGCGTTCGCGGCCGGCGCCCAGCTCACGATCGAGTCGAATGCGATGGTCACCGTCGACGATGAGCTGGCCGACCGCACCGGGCTGGAGGCAGGCACGCAGTGGCTGGCTGTCCGCGGCTGCCGGCAGAACGAGGGCAGCGACACACCCGTCTGCACCACCGAGTACTACATCAACCGCGCGTTCGCGGCGGTCGGACGCCTGTTGCAACGTCATTCGGGACCGATCTTCCCGCTGATCGAGGACCTGTTCGGGGTCAGTATCGTCGAGGTGCATCAGGAGATGGCGGCCATCACCGTGTCGCCGGACCTCGCCATGGCGCTCAAGGTCGATGCGGGCAGCGCGGCTCTGGAGATGCGCCGCGCCTACACCACGTCCGACGGCGAGATCGCGCAGGTGACCATCAACACCCATCCGTCGTCGCGCTACCGGCACTCGATGACGATGCGTCGGATCAAGGGTTAGGCCGGGCGGTGCGTGTCGACGAGAAGCGCAGCGCCGATGCCTACCGGCGTGGCCTGTGGGTGCACGACACGCTGGCCGACGCGCTGCGCGACGCGGCGACTTCGAATCCCGACCGAATAGTGTTGGTGGACGGCGATATCCGGCTCACCTGTCGCGAGCTGTATGACCGCGCCGTGGCCCTGGCGCACGCGTTGATGTCGCGCATGCCCGCGGGCAGTGTGGTGTCGTTCATGCTGCCGAACTGGCACGAGGCCGCGGTCATCTACCACGGCGCGACGCTGGCGGGCATGGTGGTCAACCCGATCCTGCCGTCGCTGCGCGATCACGAGTTGACGTTCATCCTGCACGACGCCGACGTCCGTGCGGTCTTCGTGCCGTCGGCGTTCAACAAACACGATTACGTGGCGATGCTGGACCGGGTCACCGGCGCGATGTCCGCCCCACCCGAAGTCGTCGTCGTGCGGGGAGACGCCGGCGACCACACGCCGTTCGAATCGCTCGTCAGCGGCGCGGGCACGGGTGTCCTGCCGGTGCTGAACGCCGACACGGTGCGCATGATCCTCTACACCTCGGGGACCACCGGCCGGCCGAAAGGCGTCCTGCACACCCACAATTCGATTCACGCGTTGATCCGTCAGATCGGCGAGCACTGGCGCGTGGTGGCCGGCGACACGTTCCTCGTGCCGTCCCCGATCGCGCACATCGGCGGGTCGATCTATGCGTTCGAGTGTCCCCTGCTGCTGGGCAGCACCGCGGTGCTGATGCAGCGCTGGGATCCGGATGCGGCGGTGACGTTGATGCTCGACGAGCGGGTCACGCACATGGCGGGGGCCACGCCGTTCCTCGACGGGTTGCTCGCCGCCGCCGAGCGGGCCGGAACACGACTGCCCGAGCTGAAGGTGTTCATCTGCGGTGGCGCGTCGGTCCCGCCGTCGCTGATCCGCAGCGCCACCGCCTATTTCGCCAAGGCCGCGGTGTCCCGCGTGTACGGTTCGACCGAGGTCCCGGTGACCACGGTCGGCTCACTCGACGACACCGAGCACGCCGCCGACACCGACGGCAGGCCGGGGATCGCCGACATCGAATTGATAGACGGCGAGATCCGCGCTCGCGGGCCGCAGATGCTCGTGGGCTACCTGCATCCCGAAGACGAGACCGACGCATTCGACGGCGACGGCTACTTTCGAACCGGCGACCTCGGTCGGTGGGTCGACGACGGCTTCCTCGTCGTCACCGGCCGCGCCAAGGACATCATCATCCGCAACGGAGAGAACATCTCACCCAAGGAGATCGAGGACATTCTCATCGGCCATCCGGGCGTCGCGGAGATCGCCGTCGTCGGCATACCCGACGAGCGGACCGGCGAGCGGGCGTGCGCCGTCGTCGTCGCGACCGATCACCCGGCCCCCGACGTGGCGGGTATGCGCGTGCTGCTGGAGGAGCACGGCGTGGCCCGCTTCAAAGCGCCCGAGCAGGTGGTGGTGTGGGAGGCGTTGCCCAAGAACGACGCCGGAAAAGTGTTGAAACATCGGATACGAGCGGCGCTGACATGACCGCGGACGCGAGGAGCAAGAATGGTTCAGGTAGCGATCGTGACCGGGGCGAGCAGCGGCATCGGCTTCGGTTGCGCGACCAAACTCGCCGAGGCGGGCATGGCGGTGCTCGGCACCGGCCGCGACGACACCCGGCTCGCCGGGCTGGAGAAGTCGATCGGTGACACCGACCGCGTCGCGACGGTCGCCGTCGACCTCACCGCCGACGAGGCGCCGCAGACGATCGTGCAGACCGCGCTGGACCGTTGGGGCCGGATCGACTTCCTGGTCAACAATGCCGGTGTCGGAAGCCCCAAGCCGTTGCACGAAACCGACGACGAATCCCTGGACTACTTCCTGGGATTGATGCTCCGGGCACCGTTCCGGTTGGCCCGCGACGTGATCGAACACATGGAGTCCGGCTCCGGGATCGTCAACGTGACATCCACGTTCGCCGTCGTCGGCGGCCTCCGCGGTGGTGCGTACTCAGCGGCCAAGGGCGGCTTGACCTCGCTGACCCAGCACATCGCGTGCCAGTACGGTCCGCAGGGAATCCGATGTAACGCAGTGGCTCCCGGGGTCACGCTGACGCCGATGGTGGCGACGCGCCTCGAAGACGAGCGGTTCCGCAAGATCAACACCGAGATGACCCCGTACCCGCGCCTAGGCGAGGTGAACGACATCGCCAGCACGGTGGCGTTCCTGTGTTCGGAGGGTGCGAGCTTCATCAACGGTCAGACGATCGTCGTCGACGGCGGCTGGAGTTCGACCAAGTATCTGTCGGACTTCGCGCTGAGCTCCGAGTGGGTGGCCCGGCAGTGAACCTGTTCGCTCTGCTCGATCAGGCCGCCAGCCGCTTCGGCGACCGAGGTGCGGTGTATCACGGTGAGCGCCAACAGCAAACGTGGGCGCAGCTGCGGGAGAGGTCCCTGCGGTTGGCCGCCTCACTCGGACCGCCCGGCAAGCGGATCGCCGTCGCCGGCGAGAATTGTCCGGAGATCATCGAGTTGATGTTCGGGGTGTGGGCGGCCGAATGTGTGTACGTGCCGATCAACTACAAGCTGCACCCGCGGGAGATGGTGCAGATCCTCGAGGACTCCGGCGCCGCACAGGTCTTCGCCTCACCGAAGATCGCGTCAGCGCTCACACCGGAAACGGACGTTCCGATCACGGTCGTTGGCACCGACGGCTACGAAACCTGGTTCAGCGCAGCGCCTTCGGAACGGCCGACCACTGATCCCGAGACGCTGGCCTGGCTGTTCTACACCAGCGGAACGACCGGCAAGTCCAAGGGCGCGATGCTGTCGCACCGCAACCTGATGGCGATGACGGTGTCGCACCTGGCCGACTTCGACTCCCCTGACGAGAACTGCACCCTGGTGCACGGTGCGCCGATGTCACACGGCTCGGGGCTCTACATTCCGCCGTATGTGCTGCGCGCGGCGCGCCAGGTGATCCCCGAGTCGGGGGCGTTCGAGCCGAACGAGTTCCTCGACCTGTGCGAGCACCATCCCGGTTGCAGCGCTTTCCTCGCCCCCACCATGGTCCAGCGTCTGGTGCAAACCGGCCGATCCTGCCCGGACAACCTGCGGACCATCGTCTACGGCGGCGGCCCGATGTACGTCGAGAGCTTGAAGAAGGCGATGGCCGCGTTCGGCCCGGTCTTCGTGCAGCTGTACGGCCAGGGGGAGGCGCCGATGACCATCACCGGGCTGCGCCGAGCCGATCACGTCGGCGCCGACGATGCGGTTCTCGGATCAGTCGGCTACGCCCGGTCCGGAGTGGACGTCGCGGTGCTGCGGGCCGACGGAACATCCGCGGATGTCGGCGAGATCGGCGAGATCGTGTGCCGTGGCGACGTCGTCATGTCGGGCTACTGGCAGAACCCGCAGGCGACCGCCGCGACGCTGCAGAACGGCTGGCTGCACACCGGCGACATGGGTTCGTTCGACGACCGCGGCCTGCTCACGTTGCGCGACCGGTCCAAGGACGTCGTGATCAGCGGCGGCAGCAACATCTACCCCCGCGAGGTCGAAGAAGTGCTGCTCGAACATCCGGGTGTCGTCGAGGCCGGCGTGGTCGGTGCGCCGGACGAGGAGTGGGGCGAGGTGGTGGTGGCGTTCATCGTCGGGTCGGCGTCGGCCGACGAGTTGGATGCGCATCTGCTCGACCGCATCGCCCGGTTCAAGCGCCCGAAACGCTACGAGTTCATCGACGAACTGCCGAAGAACAGCTACGGCAAGGTGCTCAAGCGGGAGCTGCGCGACCGAGTGCGATCAGTGCCGCAGTGACGCATGTGTCTGGTGTCACAGATGATCTTGGTTTGGTGCTGAGCCCGCAGGGGTATCAGGCGGGCTGCTCCACCAAAGGATGACGACGATGACCAACCACATGCCGACCGCCGGCGGGTCGCCGGCCTCCGACGGGCTGGCCACGCTGGCGCTGTTTCTGCATGCGGCAGCGTTGTTCGCCTCGACGGCCTGCCTCGTCGCGTTCCTCATCGGGCACTCGACCGTCGCCCTGACCGCCGGAGTTCTCGCGGTTCTTCACCTCGTCGGCGCCAGGGCCACCCTGTTCCTCGACAGCAGCCTCGAGAAGCGTCGGCTCGGCCGGGAGGCACCGGCCCGGCCGTTCGGCGAGTACGCCCTCGCCGGCGGCTCACTCTGACGCGTCAACACCCGCCTACTGGGCCGGCGCGAACACCGACTTGAACCGGTTCAGTGACTCCTGGATGTCGCCCTTGAGCGCTCCGGCGACCACCATGCCGATGGGACCGAACAGCGCGGGACCGCCGAGGTGCACGTCGAACGTGACCGTCGATCCGGCGGGGTCCTTCTCGGCCGAGCGCACCTTGCCGATCAGCTTGACCTTGACGCCGCCCTTGCCGTCGCCGTTGAGCGTCATCGACTCCGGCGGACGGTAGTGCACGATGGTCCACTTGATCCGGTTCGGCATGCCCTTGACCTCGACGATCGAGTCCAGCGTCGTGCCCTTCTCCAGCGTTTCGGGCAACTTGGAGCGCCACACCCGGTGGATGCTCAGCCACTCCTTGTAGCGGGCGAGGTCGGATGCGCACGACCAGGCCTGCTCCGGCGGCAGGGGTACGTCGACGGATACGGAGAGTTTGGCCATGTGTCAGCTCTGCTGGGGCGGAGCCGCGGGGGGCTGCTGCTGCGGCGGGGCCTGGGGCGGCTGCTGCGGTGCGCCCTGCGCCGAAGGGTTGTCCTTGTTGACGTAGTTGCGCGCCGCGTCCTGGACCTTGTCGACGTGCTGAGCGTATTTGCCCTGCGTCTTGCGGTCGACGATGTCACCGGCCTTGTCGATCGCGGTGTCCACCTTGTCGGCGTTGCGGGCCAGCAGATTCTTCACCTTGTCGAGAAATGCCATGCGTCCAAGGCTACTCGGACCGCCACAGCCGTCGCCGCTCTCCCAGCACCGCCCCCTGCACCCACCAGATCACCTCGATGGCAGCGGCGGCGAGCACGCCGACGGCCAACGCGATCGACGTCGTCTTGACGTTGGAGATGTCGAGCATGAACAGCTCCTGCGCCAGCGGTATCGAGAAGATCAGTACATAGGCCAGGCCCGAGACGACCACCAACGCGACCCGCCACCACTCGTACGGCCGCGCCACTACCGCCAGCACCCAGATGGCCCCGACCAGCAGGGTGATCAGCGCCGCGGTCGACGCCTGCGTCTGCTCGACGGCCGTGGCCTCGCGACCCTGGTATGCGGCCAGATAGGAGATGAACGTCGCCACACCGATGACCAGACCCGACGGCAGGGCTGCCGTCATCACCCGCCGTACGAACCCCGGATGGGCGCGCTCCTTGTTGGGGGCCAGCGACAGGATGAACGCGGGGATGCCGATTGTGAACCACGCCGCGATCGTGACGTGGATCGGTTGGAACGGGAACAGCAACGGGTCGGTGCCGAAGAACTTCGACGCCAGACCGGCCAGGCCGACGAACGTCGCCAACAGCACCGAGTACACGGTCTTGGTCAGGAATAGGTTCGAGACCCGTTCGATGTTGCCGATCACCCGGCGACCCTCGCCGACGACATAGGGCAGCGTCGCGAACTTGTTGTCCAACAACACGATCTGAGCCACCGCGCGCGACGCCGAGCTTCCCGACCCCATCGCGACGCCGATGTCGGCGTCCTTGAGCGCGAGGACGTCGTTGACTCCGTCGCCGGTCATCGCGACCGTGTGCCCACGGGATTGCAGGGCGTGCACCATCGCGCGCTTCTGGTCGGGGCGGACCCGACCGAAGGTGGTGTGCGACTCGAGCGCGTCGGCCAGCTCGTCGGTGGCCTCCGGCAGGTTCCTGGCGTCCATGCATTCGCCGTGCAGGCCCAGCGATCCCGCGACCGCGCCGACGGAGACCGCGTTGTCCCCGGAGATGACCTTGATCGAGACCTTCTGGGAGGCAAAGTAATCGAGGGTGTCGTGCGCGTCGGGCCGCACGCGCTGCTCGAGCACCACCAGCGCGGCCGGGGTCACGCAGCCGGGGGCGTCGGGGTGGTCGACGGGCAGGTCGCTGGCCCCGAGCAACAGCACCCGCAGGCCGGAGGAGCCGATCCGTTCGGCCTGTTCGGCGATCGGCGAGCCCGGTGCGCACAGCACGTCGGGGGCGCCGATCACCCAGTTTCCGTGCTGCCCGTAGGACGCTCCGCTCCATTTGGTGGCCGACTTGAACGGCGCGGTGGCCGTCGCTGTCCAGCCGGGCGGCATCTTGTACGCCTCGGCGATGGCCTGCATGCTCGCGTTCGGGCGGGCGTCGTCGGCGGCGAGCTGCGCGAGGATGTTTCCGACGTTCCCCAGCTCGCGCGTGGGCCCAGCCTCGTCGAGCTGCTCGAGACCCGAGACGCGCATACCGTTCTCGGTCAACGTGCCGGTCTTGTCGGCGCAGACGACGTCGACGCGCGCCAGGCCTTCGATCGCGGGCAATTCGTTGACCAGACACTGCCTGCGGCCCAGCCGAATCACGCCGACGGCAAATGCGATCGACGTCATCAGGACCAGGCCCTCGGGGACCATCGGTACCAGCGCGCCGACCATCGCCAGCACCGACCGCTTCCAACCGGACTCGGTGGTGAACAGCTGGGTGTAGATGGTCAGCAGCCCGGCGGGAATCAACAGGTACGTGATGAACTGCAGGATCTTGTTGATGCCGCTGCGCAGTTCGGAGTTCACCAGCGTGAACTTGCTGGCCTCCTCTGCGAGCTTGGCCGCGTACGCCTCCCTGCCGACCTTGGTGGCGCGGTAGGCGCCGGTGCCTGCGACGACGAAGCTGCCCGACATCACCCGGTCGCCCGCGTCTTTCGCGATCGGGTCGGCTTCCCCGGTGAGCAGGGATTCGTCGACCTCGAGGTTGGTCTCCTCGAGCACCTCGCCGTCGACCACGATCTGGTCGCCGGGCCCGAGTTCGATGATGTCGTCGAGGACGATGTCGCTGGGGCTGAGCTGTTGGGCAGCCGATCCGGCGCCGGTCTGCCTGCGCACCAACGGTTTCGTCTGTCCGACGATCGCGAGCTTGTCCAGCGTCCGCTTGGCCCGCAGCTCCTGGATGATGCCGATGCCGCTGTTGGCGATGATGAGTAACCCGAAGGCGCCGTTGATGATCGAGCCGGTGGACAGCACGATGATCAGCAGCACCCCGAGGATCGCGTTGATGCGGGTGAACACGTTGGCCCGCACGATGTCGGACACGCTGCGCGCCGCCCGGGTCGGGACGTCGTTGGTCTTGCCTTCGGCGATGCGTTGCGCGACCTCGGCTTCGGTCAGCCCGGTGGCCTGTAGCTCGGGTGCGGCGGTCACTTGACGAACGTGCCCTTCTTGAACGTGTCGAAATACTCCAGCGTGAGCTTGTCACGGTCGACCCCATCGAACACCGCGGTGGAAACCGTTCCCGGCGGCGCGTTTTCGGTGATGAAGGAGAACGTGAAGGTGTTACCGTCCCAGTGCTTGAGCGGCACGTCGAGCTTCGAGCCCAGCGCCAACCGCAGCTCGCCGTCGCGTTCGGTGATCCGGGCAGTCCCCCAGTAATCGTTGCGGTAGGTGCCGACGTACGACGCGAGCGGCGCAGGAGGTACAGGATTGGCCGGCGGCTGCTTGCCGACCAGGGACCCGACCGGCTTCTCCATGTCGGCGAACGCCGCACTGTAGAGGCCGTACCAGTCCTCGCGCACCTCGCCGAACTGCACGAGGTCGGCGAACTGCGCGGTCAGTGCCTCCGGCACACCCGAAGGGGTGGCGTTGGTGAGTGCGACGATCGCGACGTCGGCCGACGGCAGGATCAGGAAGGTCGTTCCGGTGCCCAGTTCGAAGGCGCCCGAGTGGCTCAGCTCCATGCGCGCCGCCGAGGTCGAGCTGACGTTGAAGCCGAACCCGTAGAAGCCCGACCGGGCCGCGGGCTCGCTCGCCGGGCTCGACACGATCTGCGGTGTGAGGGCGGGCAGCAGGGCCTTCGGGGCGATGACCTGTTTGCCGTCATGGTTTCCGTTGGCGAGCACCATGGCCAGCCATCGGGTCATGTCGTTGACCGACGAACTCGCCCCGCCCGCCGGTGCTTCCGGGTCGGCGTCACGAACGAACGCCGGTTCGTAGCGCCCGTCCATGTGGATATGGCCGGCCGCGCGGTTGGCTCGCGCGCGATAGTCGGTGAACCGGTAGCTGGTCTGCCCCATACCCAGTGGACGGAACAGCACCTCGTCGGCCAACACCTCCCACGGTTTGCCCGCGCCGACCGCGACCGCCTCGGCGCCAGCCGTGTACCCGAAGTTCGTGTAGGCGTACGAGATCCGAAACGGGTCCAGCGGAAGCTGGCGCAAGCGCTCTAGCACCTGCCTGCGGTCGTACCCGAGGTCTTCGAGCATGTCGCCCGCGTGGTCGGGCAGTCCGGAACGGTGCGACATCATGTCCCCGACGGTGACCATCGAGGTGACCACCGGGTTGGACAGCGCGAACCAGGGCAGCTCGGACACGATCGGGGTGTCCCAGCTGACGGCGCCGACACCGACCTGGTGGGCGACCACGGTCGCCGCCAGGGACTTGGACACCGAGGCGAGTTGGAACACCGTGTCGGGGTCGACGCGGTTCTCCTCCTCCTCGGGTTTGGTCGCGTCCTTGACGCCGAACCCCTTGGCGTACACGGTTTTTCCGCCCTTGACGACGGCGACCGCCATACCGGGGATCCCCGACTTGCGCATCAGGTCCTCGGCCATGCCGTCGAGTTCGGCCACCGCGTTGTCGACCGCGTTCTCCGGCAGGGGCATCGCGGGCACCAGTGGCGGCGGGACGTCGGCCTGCGCGGCCTGCGCGCCCGGCGGGGACGGCGGGGCGGGTTCGGGGCGGTCGGCGCCGCAGCCCGCAACGAGCAGCAACCCGACGACAGCCACCCTGGCCAGTGCTTTCATGAGCTGAACGGTAACCCGACGAGCGCACTGTTGGGGTGCTCGAACCGCGAGTGCGTCGGCAAAAATCTGCGCTGGGAGGCGGGGTTAGAACCGCCACCACGGGTCGAGCGACGGAGTCGCGTCCAGCCGTACCCGTTGCCCCGGCTTGGGCACCGCTAGCTGCACCTTCTCCGCGTCGGCGGCCCGCAGCAGCCGCTCGACCGGTTCCGCCCACGGGTGTGGCGCGAGCCGGAAGGTGGCCCAGTGGATCGGTACCAGCAGCCCGCGGTCGGCTTCGGCGACGTCGAGGTGCGCCTTGACCGCCTCTTCGGGGTTCATGTGGATGTCCGGCCACGCCGGGTGGTAGGCGCCGACGGGCAGCAGCGTCAGGTCGAACGGCCCGTGGTCCATGCCGATCTGGGCGAAGCTCTTGGTGTATCCGGTGTCACCGCCGAAGAACACCCGGTGCTGCGGGCCCATGATCACCCACGACGCCCACAGCGTGGTGTTACGGGTGAACGCGCGACCGGAGAAGTGCCGCGCCGGCGTGCACACCAGGGTGAGTTCGCCGATCGTGTGGCTCTCGTTCCAGTCGAGTTCGACGATCCGGCTCTCCGGTATCCCCCATTTGCGCAGGTGCGCGCCGATGCCGAGCGGGACGACGAACGGCGCCCGCTGCGTGTGGACGAGGCCGACGATCGTGTCCATGTCGAGGTGGTCGTAGTGGTCGTGGCTGACGATGATCGCGTCGACGGCGGCCAGCGCCTCGAGCGGAGCGGGCACCTCGTGCATCCGCTCCGGGCCGACCGTTTGGGACGGTGAGCACCGGCGGCTCCACACCGGGTCGGCCAGCACGCGGTAGCCGTCGAGTTCGATGAGCGCCGACGAGTGGCCGAACCAGCACGCCGACACCTGCGTCGAGTCGGGCTCGGTGGGTGATGGTGTGACGACCGGAATCGAGCCGTCCGGTCGGGTGACGCCGCGCGAGCCGACCAATTCGCGCACCAGCAGTCGCTGCTGTTCGGCGTCGATGCTCATCATCGACGCCGGCTCGAGGTTGACGAACACCCCGTCGCGGTAGTTCGGGGAGCGTCGCGCGACGCGTTCGATCTCCGTGGGTGAAGCGCCCAGTGCCGCGGGTGCACCCTGCAATGCGCGCACAAGCCAACCGCCGGCCAGCAGTGAGGCCGTGCCGAAGCCGAGGCGCAGCGCCGACCGGATCATCAAGCCCCCTTGAACCTCGGGGGTCGCTTCTCGATGCGGGCCACCTGCGCCTCGATGATGTCCTGGCTCGCCCACGCCCGATCGAACAGATCCTTGTGCGCCGGCCACGGGTCCTCGTAGGCGCCGTCGTCGTTGAGCACCCGCTTGGCGTGCTGCAGGGCCAGCGGCGCGAATCCCGCGATCTCCTGCGCCCAAGCCTGCGCGTCTTGCAGCGTGCCGATGCGGTTGGCCATCCCGGTCTGCAGTGCGACGTCGGCGGTGAGCCGTTCGGCGGCCATCAGCATGCCGCGCGCCCTGCCCGCCCCGACCAGCGTCGTCAACCGCCGGATGCTCCAGTTGTCCAGCGCTATCCCGTATTTCGCGACAGGGAACTGGAAGTACGCCTCGGGAGCGACGACGCGCAGGTCGCAGATCATGGACAGGATGACCCCGGCGCCGATCGCGGGTCCGTTGATGGCGCCGATGACCGGCACTGGCGCCGCGTCGATGGCCAGGTTGAGCGCCCGCGCCTTGTCGGGCAGTTCGTCGGCGACCCCCTGGCCGCCGGACAGATCCGCGCCGGAGCTGAAGACGTGACCCTGGCCGGTCAGCACGATCGCGCGGACGTCCTCAGCGCCGGCCTTCTCGATCGCTTCGCGCAGCCCGTCGACGAGTTCGGCGTTGAGCGCGTTACGGCGCTCGGCGCGCTGCATCTCCAGGGTCATCACGTGGCCGTCGCGGGTCACACCAATCATGGGAGCGAGCCTATATAAAGCGCTCTAGCCTGTTGCTGTGAGCCGGATCGGTGCCCTCGAGGTGCGCGATGCCGTGCTGGACCCCGGGTCGTTTCGCAGTTGGGACGGCCCACCGCCGGATGTCGGGGCCGACGGCGACTATCGGCGGGCGCTGACCGCCGCGGCCGCCAAGACGGGCTTGGACGAGTCGGTGGTAACCGGCGAGGGGACGGTCTTCGGCCGTCGCGTCGCCGTGGTGCTGTGCGAGTTCGACTTCCTGGCCGGCTCGATCGGGGTGGCCGCGGCCGAGCGGATCACCGCCGCGGTGCAGCGGGCGACGGTGCAACGGCTGCCGCTGCTGGCCTCGCCCAGTTCGGGTGGCACCCGCATGCAGGAGGGCACGGTCGCGTTCCTGCAGATGGTCAAGATCGCCGCGGCCGTCGAACTGCACAAACGCGCGCATCTTCCGTATCTGGTGTACCTGCGACATCCCACGACCGGCGGGGTGTTCGCGTCGTGGGGATCGCTGGGTCATGTGACCGGCGCCGAGCCCGGCGCGCTGGTCGGCTTCCTCGGGCCACGGGTGTACGAACACCTCTACGGTGAGCCGTTTCCCGAGGGCATTCAGACCGCCGAGAACCTGCACCGCCACGGCGTCATCGACGGCGTGGTTCCGCTCGAGGCGCTGCGCACCACGCTGAACCGGACGCTGACGGTGGTCACCGATCCGCCGGGCTCGCCGCCGTCCGCACCCGAACTCGGGCCGTTGCCCGACGTGCCGGCGTGGGAGTCGGTGGAGGCCTCGCGGCGCCCGGACCGGCCCGGTGTGGGATATCTGCTGCGGCACGGGACGACCGAGCGGGTGCTGTTGTCGGGCACCGGACAGGGCGAGGCGGCGACGACGCTGCTGGCGCTGGCGCGGTTCGGCGGGCAGCCGGCGGTGGTGCTCGGGCAACAACGTGTGGTCGGCGGGATGGTCGGGCCCGCGGCGTTGCGTGAGGCGCGTCGGGGCATGGCGCTGGCCGAGGGTCTGCAACTGCCGCTGGTGCTCGTGATCGACACGGCCGGGCCCGCATTGACCGTCGAGGCCGAGCAAGGCGGGCTGGCCGGCGAGATCGCGCGCTGCCTGGCCGAACTGGTCACCCTGGATACGCCGACGGTGTCGGTGCTGTTGGGTCAGGGCAGCGGCGGACCGGCGCTGGCGATGGTGCCGGCCGACCGGGTGTTGGCGGCGCTGCACGGCTGGCTGGCGCCGCTCCCGCCGGAGGGAGCCAGTGCGATCGTGTTCCGGGATCTCGACCATGCCCCGGAACTGGCTGCGGCCCAAGGTATTCGGTCGGCAGACCTGCTGCGCAACGGCATCGTCGACGTGATCGTCCCCGAAAACCCCGATGCCGCCGACGAACCCGTGCAGTTCACGCAGCGGCTGTCGGCCGTCGTCGCCAACGAACTGCACTCGCTGCGCTCGGTTCCCGGCGAGGAACGGCTGCGGGCGCGGCTTCAGCGCTACCGGAGCATCGGCCTGTGACACCGCACGGCCACCATCCGATGGCATGCTGGGTTGGATGGAAGCCCTGCTCCATTTCGCCGGAAACTTCTGGTGGCTGATCTTTCCCTTCGGGGGCGTGATCGCGGGCGGTGTGCGCGCGGTCGCGGCCGCCAACGAACGTCGTGCGCAACGCCGACTCGAGCGTTATCGGATCAAGCAGGAGACCAAGGTGGCGCTCGCCGAGGCCTCGGGCCGGGCACGTAGCCATGAAGCGGCGAACCGGCGCGAGATGGCCAAGGTGATCCAGCGTCACGCCGACACCGACGCCCGCTGGATCGAGTACGAGATCGACGTGGCGAAGCTGCTGGACTTTCCGCTGATGACCGATATGAGCGCGCCGTTGACGATCGCGTTTCACAAGGCCAGGAGTCGCGCGGATCTGCTGCGCCCGGAATCGGTCGACGACATCATCGCCGACCGTGCCACACAGATCGACTACCGCGACGCGGTGCACGAGTATGTGGCGGCGTTCGACATCGCCGAGGCTGACGCGATTCGCAGGCGCCGCAGCGACTTCTCGACCGAAGACCAGGCTCGCATCGAACGGGCTCAGCATTTGCTTCGGCTCGCATCCGACGACGCGGCGACCTCCGACGAGCGGAAAGCGGCCTACGCCCGGGCGCAGAAAGAACTCGACGGACTCATCGTGTTGCCCGCGACGACGCGGGCGAGCATCGAACGCAAGATCGTCGGAGAGATCGAGGCCTGACCCAGCTTCGCCAATCAGCCGCCCAGCTCGGAAACCGCGGTGTCGAGTTGTGCTGCCTGCTCTTCGATTTCGCGGTCGGACGGCGCCTCACCGATGCGCTGCACCAGGTCGTCGCGGGACGCCACCTCAAGGGCGCCGCGGTAGTCGGCCGAGGCGAGCCGGCCCGCACCGATCACCTCCACCCGGCCTTCGACGACGACCAGGATGGCATTCCTCTCTTCGGACCGCAGCAGTGTGCGTACATCCTCGGTCGAGATCATGATTGGTTCCGTCCCATCTGTTGTTGCAGCCGGTCGATCATCTCGGAGGCCTGCGGATTCTCCTGCGGCGCGCGGCCGGCGTCCTCACTCATGGCCTAGCTATGCCCGTTGATCAACCGGTCTATGCGAGCGCCAGCGCGGTGAGCATCGCGATGCAGGTGACGAGGTCAAGCGGCAACCGCAGCCAACTTCGCCGGGTCCAGCGCACCGCCGCGGCCTCGTCGACCTCCGCAGGATCGCCCCTCTCGAACGCCACCGCCTTCGGTATGAAGTCGACCAGCGACCACACCCGCATCACCGCATGGCTGGCCAGCGCCACCAGCAACGCGGTACGCACGTCGGCGTAGGACCAGGCGGCGACGAGCGCGACGACGAGCAGCACCTCGAATGCGGTGTGCGCCGGGATCCAGAACCGGCGGCGCGAGAGACCGCCGTTGTGCGCCTGAATGATGCCGGGCCGCTTGGGCCAGGCGGGGTCGACGACGACGGTCTCGTAGAGGCCGCCTCCGAAGACGACACAGGCCAGCAGCGTGGCGGCGGCAATCGAAATGAGCGTCGGGGTCCACATCACCGCCGATTATTACGGGTTGTCGAGATAGCGCTGCACCGTCGGTCCCACCGCCGCGACGGCCTGGCGCGCAGGCTCAGCGGTCTGGTCTACCGCTGAACTCCACCGCCGTGGCCCGGCTGTGCACGTACAGCACTGCCGCGGCGATGCCGGCCTCGACCATGGCGACCACTGTGGCCAGGGCCATCACCGTCGACGGGGCGTTCGTGCTCACTGCGCCGTGGTGATGGCCGGGCCCAGGCAGATGCAGCGCGATCATCGCCAGGTTCATCAGCGCGACGGCTAACCACGTGCGCTGGCGCCCGTCGCGCCACAGGTCGCGCGCGCAGTACAGGCATGCGGCGACCATCGCGGCCAAGACCGCGGCGGTGAACGGACGTTCCGCGTGGCCGAGCATGGCCGCGTGTAACAGGGCCGATCCCGCCGCGAGCACAGCGCACGCCCGTCGCCCCGCCGTTCCGATCGTCGTCACGAAGATACCGACTCCTGCGGTCGCAGGAATTCATCCCGTGACAGGATCCGGACATGGCAGCCATCCGCCCGTTCCGCATCGCGATCCCCGACGACGACCTCGCCGACCTGCAGTCAAGGTTGCACCAGACCCGGTGGCCCGAGGCCGAATGCGTCGACGACTGGAGCCAGGGCATCCCGCTGGCCTACACCCGCGAGCTGGCCTCGTACTGGGCCGAGCAATACGACTGGCGGGCACGCGAGGCGGCGTTGAACCGGTTCGACCACTACACCACCGAGATTGACGGGCTCGATATCCATTTCATCCATCAGCGCTCGTCGCAGGCCGATGCGTTTCCGTTGCTGATCACCCACGGCTGGCCGGGGTCGATCGTGGAGTTCCACAAGGTGATCGAACCGCTCACCGAGCGCGGCTTCGACGTGGTCTGCCCGTCGCTGCCGGGTTACGGCTTCTCCGGAAAGCCCACCGCAACGGGCTGGGGCATCGAGAAGATCGCCTCGGCCTGGGACACGCTGATGGGCGAGCTGGGCTATGACCGGTTCGGCGCGCAGGGCGGCGACTGGGGCGCGGCGGTCACGACGCAGATCGGCCGCAACGGTGGCCGGTGCGCTGCTATCCACCTGAACATGCCGCTCGGGTTTCCACCCGGCAAGCTCGAGAACCCGACCGCGGAGGAGAAGCGCGCGCTGGAGCGTGGCGCGTACTACCAAAAGTGGGATTCGGGCTATTCCAAACAGCAGTCCACCCGACCGCAGACGTTGGGCTACGGGCTCGTCGACTCCCCGGTCGGGCAGCTCGCGTGGATCGTGGAGAAGTTTTGGTCGTGGATGGACTGCGACGGCCATCCGGAGAACGTGCTGACCAAAGACGAACTCCTCGACAACGTGATGCTGTACTGGCTCACCGCGTCAGGGGCGTCGTCGGCCAGGCTCTACTGGGAGAGCTTCAACGCTTTCGGCGGCTTCGACCGAGTAGAACTCCCGACCGGCGTCGCGTCCTTCCCCAAGGAGATCCTGCAGGCCCCGCGCGACTGGTGCGAGAACGGATACAACATCACCCATTGGACGACAATGCCGCGCGGTGGCCACTTCGCGGCGTTCGAGCAACCCGAGCTGTACGTCGACGACGTCGCGACGTTTTTCGCTAGCGTGCGATAGATGGCCAGGACGTTGGAGGCCGACTACTTGGTCGTGGGGGCGGGCGCGATGGGCCTCGCGTTCACCGACACGTTGGTCCACGAGTCCGATGCGACGGTCGTGGTGGTCGACCGCAACGATCAGCCGGGCGGGCACTGGACGACGGCGTACCCGTTCGTGCGGCTGCACCAGCCGTCGGCCTACTACGGGGTGAACTCGCGCGGGCTGGGCAGCGACACCGTCGACCAATTCGGGCTCAACGCAGGCTATTACGAGTTGGCCAGCGGCGCCGAGGTGTGCGCGTACTTCGACGCGGTGATGACCCAGCACCTGCTGCCGACCGGTCGGGTGACGTATCTTCCGATGAGCGAGTATCTCGGCGACGGGAGGGTGCGCACATTCGGTGGCGAGGACATCGAGGTGAGGGCGCGGCGGGTGGTGACCACGCGGGTCGAGGTCGTCGTGCCGTCGATGCGGCGCCCGTCCTATGACATCGCAGACGGTGTCCATGTCGTGCCGCCCAACAGCCTGCCGCGGCTGCCGGACCCGCGTGACCGCTATGTCGTTGTGGGAGCGGGGAAGACGGCGATGGACTCGTGCCTTTGGCTGTTGCGGCACGGGATCGCGCCGGAGCGGCTGACGTGGATCAAGCCTCGCGAGTCGTGGGTGCTGGACCGGGCGGCCATCCAGCCGGGTCGGCAGTTCGCGAAGCACACGATCGGGGATTTCGCCAACCAGCTGGCCGCGGTGCGGGAGGCGGAGTCGCTGCCGGATTTGTTCGAGCGGCTAGAGGACAAGGGCTGCCTGCAACGCATCGACCGCTCCGTCGAGCCGACGATGTACCGGTGCGCGATCCTGTCGCAGGCTGAGCTGTCCGAGCTGCGCCGCGTCACCGACGTCGTGCGGATGGGCCACGTCCGGGCGATCGAGCCCGACCGGATCGTGCTCGATGACGGTGTCCGCGAGGTGGACGGCTCGGTGCTGTATATCGACTGCAGCGCAGACGGTTTGGGTAAGGAGCCGGTGACGACGATCTTCGACGGCGACCACATCGCGCTCCAGACCGTGCGCACGTGCCAGCCGGCGTTCAGTGCGGCCGTCATCGCGCACGTCGAGACCGCGTACCCCGACGACGATGCCCGCAATCGGCTCTGCCGGCCGGTCCCCTACCCGCACGTGCCGGTCGACTGGCTGCGGATGATGTTGATCTTCAACGAAAACCAACTGCAGTGGTTCGCTGACCCGGACATGATGGCGTGGGTCGACGCGGCGCGGCTCAACGCGTTGCATCATGTGACCGCGAACGTCAGCGAGCGGGCACGCGACCGGATCATCTCGATGCTCACCTCCGAACTTCCGGCAGTCAACGAGAAGTTGGAAGCGCTGCTGGCTTCAGCCGGCTAGTTGTCGCCCCGCCCCCGCTCCCACGCCGAATCTGAGCTTTTGCTCGATATTTCGCAGGCGGTTTCAAGCGATCGATGCAATAGCGGGTGGTTTGGACGGGTTCGACAGTAGTTCGTCGAGGGCTTCTGCCGGG
>NZ_LQIR01000055.1:0-1511 GCF_001499925.1 Mycobacterium lehmannii | reverse complement strand
CTGATATGTAGAGAAGTTTGTCAAGAGGGCAAGGTGAGGCGCCGCCGGGGAGCTACCCCGACGGCGCCTCTTTTGCTTCCTCCGATAGTCAGTGTGGTGAGCGTGTCGTTGGCGACGCGCGGTCAGACTGATATACGCGGATTGGCTACCGCAGGACGGGGTTTCGGCTGGATCGCATCCGCGTGTCTAGCGTCGAGCGTCGACCCGGGGGTCTGCTCATAGGTGTGTCGCGGGTCGATCCACGCGCTGCCACCACCGGGCTTGAGGCAGGAAGCAGATTAGGTGGCGGTCAGTCCTGCATCACCGCCAGCGACCAGCACCAGCCGGCAAGCTCCCGTGCGATCGCCACATTGGCCACCGTCGGCCGCTTTCGCCGTTCCAAGAATCCAACCCACCTGCCGTGCAGGCGTCGGTTACCCTCATCGCCGCGGGCGCGAGCAGCCGGCGAGGCGAGGTCCCACCGCGACCGCATCACCGCCCCCACCCGATACCGGGCCCGGTGATGCCAGGCCGCCTCCACCAACAACCGCCGCACGTGAGTGTTACCGGTCTTGGTGATCGCACCCAGCACCCGCGAGGACCCCGACGAATACTCCGACGGCGTCAACCCGACGAAGGACCCAATCGTGTTGCCGGTAAACCGATCCCAATCGCCGATCTCCACCGCCAAAGCGAACCCGGTCAACGTACTCACACCCCGCAGGCACGACACCCGCCGCACGATCGGCGTGAACTCACAGTCCTTTGCGATCTCCTCGATCGCCGCGTCCAGGCGCCTACGCCGGGCCTGCATCGTCAACACATGGTCGTAATCGGCGTCGAACGCCATTCGCGTCGCCGCCGATCTCAACTGGGGCGCCGCCACGGTGCGCAACCACTGGTCATGCGCACCAGTCCACCCCTGGCCTCCGTAATAGACGATGCCGTGTCGCAACAGCAGCTTCGACAGACGATGACGTGCCCGCATCAAGTCGCCACGGCAGTCCTCACGCGCCCGTACCAGATCCCGGGCCGCTTCCTGGGACACGCTGGGGATCGACACCGAGGTCACCTCGTCGAGGCGCAGTAGTCGAGACAGGTGCAGCGCGTCGCGGGCATCGGTCTTGACGCGGTCACCGGAAGGCTTCTGCAGCTTCGACGGCGCAACGACCTCACATCGGATACCCACCTCGTTCAGCGCCCGCTGCAACCCGAAACCCGTCGGACCAGCCTCATAAGCCACCGCCACCGGGCCAGGCAACTCCGATATCCACGACCGAATGTGCTCATGGGACGGGGTCAACCGGGTCTGCACTATCTCACCGGTGACACCGTCAATTGCTGCTGCCGCCACCGAACGTGCGTGCACGTCCAGTCCAACACTCGTACGCTCGATAAACACCGGGGCCTCCCACCACTGTCGGATAGACCGGGCAGGCGACTTCCTACTCGGTAACCCACGAACATGGGTGAGTGGGGCCCCGGCCCGCAACCCCCGACTCAACGCCGACGGTCACCTATACCGTCTAGCC
>NZ_LQIR01000054.1:0-1613 GCF_001499925.1 Mycobacterium lehmannii | reverse complement strand
CGGTCTATGCGGTGGCTGTGTGGAGTCGGGTGAGGTTGAGTGCTGCAGCGGCCAGGTGAAGTTCGGCGGTGACGGCTGCGAGTCCGCGTCGGGCGTAGCGGCGTAGGCCGATGCGGTCTTTGAGGTGTCCGATGACGGGTTCGACTGTCGCTGAACGGCGTTTGTATCGCTGTGCCTGTTCGGGATTGCGCAGTGTGTGGCGCATCGCCTCGCGTGGTGAGAGACACGGTGGTGACGCATCGTGGGTGGGGTGGTGTTTGGCGTCGTGGTGAACGGCTCGGCCTGATCCGGGGGCGATGAGCCGCTCGGGCCCGGGGCTAGCGAGGTTGTCTTCGGTGAAGTAGCCGTTGTCGGCCAGCACCAACTCGATCGTCTTGTTCAAGGCATTCATCTGGCTCATGGCCGCGGCCAAAGCTGGTTCCCAGCAGTGCAGATCGTTGGCTTCTTGGGACACGTGCACCCCGATCACGAGGTGGTCATCAGAGCACACGATCTGACTGTTGTAGCCCTGGACCGATCCGCCGCCGGAGCCCTCAACCATCAACCTGGCCTGCGGATCGGTCAGATTGATCAGCGGCCCGCCCGCTGGGCCGCGCCGAGCTCGTCTGCGTGCGGCTCCACCCCGCTGGTCGACCATCCCGGCCGCCTGCTGGTGCACGGCTCGGCGCAAACCGGCCTGGGCTTTTCTGATGTTCCTGCGAATTGCGGCACGCTGGTGTGCTGGGGCGGTCCCCCGCACGTTCAGCAGCGGGGCCAGACGCTGCTGTTCGCGGGCGATTCTGGCCCGATACATGCGGATCTGGTCCACCCCGGCCGGCGCTCGACCGGACACGACCTCACCTGACTCCAAGCGCTGCAGGTACTGCTCTTGGCCAGCAGCATCGGCGGCGTCGGCCTCGGCATGGGCGCCATCTTGACGCGCGATCTCCTCCATCGCCTTCTTGATCGCAGCCTTGCGCCCCGCCGCCGTGCCCAGCTCGGCTGGCAGACGCTGCTGGGAACCGGCGCCAGCTTCGGCGGCGTCCTCATCGGCATCAACGGCAGCGGCTTGGGCGACCACATCCTCGGCGATGCGGCGGGCCTGCTCGGCAACCCATTGTTGGGAACGATTCGCTGATCTTGAGGCGTTGGCTGCGATCTTGGTGCCATCGATGGCGATCACCCCGGCCCGGACCATCCCGGCTTGGGCACACAAGCGCAGCACCTGGGCGAACACATCGGTGAATACCTCGTCATGAGCCGCGCGGAACCGGGCGATCGTGGTGTGATCCGGCGGGTCCTGAGCGCACACCACCCGGTAAGCGACGTGATCTAGGCACAGGCGTTCAATCTGTCGCGATGACCGCTGACCCGTCGCGTAGGCATAAATCATCAACGCCAACAACATGTCTGGGTCATAGCCAGCCCGCCCAACACCGCCGGTGCGGCGGGCCGCATGCAACGCCGAGGTATCCAGCTGTTCGACCACATCAAGGACGAACCACACCAGGTGATCAGCGGCCAGCCAGTCAGCCATATTCGGTGGCAGCAAAAACTCCTGATCGCGCACCACCGGACGATACGAACGAGCCATACCTCATCGTTTCGTGCTCACCGGCCAACACAAAGGACAT
>NZ_LQIR01000053.1:0-1835 GCF_001499925.1 Mycobacterium lehmannii | reverse complement strand
CTACGATGCCCAACGGAGCGACCAGCCCCTGGTCGCAATCCAATAGATCGAGCCTCCGGCAGAACCAGGGCGGTTCAGAACGTGCGTTTGCCGCGCATTTGGCCAAGTCTGGCGACCGAATTAAAGTGTCGGTTCCTGGACCTCTTCCAATAGGGGGTGGCCTAGGTGCCTTGCAGAAACAACAACACGTACCTGACTGTCTGCTGGCGGTCACCACCATTCACAGCACGCTGGCTTTCGACATCAGTCGTGTCGGCGACAGCGTGAATATCGGCGGTGTAAAAGCTTCCAGCCGCACGTACTTCTGCCAGGCGATCGCGGTAGGTTTCAGGGGCGATGAACTCAAATCATCGCGGATGTATGAGATGACGGCCTATATCCCTGGACTCCAACACTGGTCGTCCATCACTGGGTCGGAATCTGAGGCGGAACACGACCAATACAATCGTCCAACAGTTATCACCACCAGAATCCAAGCAGCGCCGGAACAGACTGCCCAGTTATCGAAGTCCCACATGATCTCTGTGTCAACGCATTTCGAAGTGACCGGCCCCGCCGATGATCAACGTGCCTACACTCCGCTGTCGATCGCATCTATCACGAACTCACCCGTGGACTGGCGCACCCACATCAATGTGCTCATATCGATCCAGAATCTGATCAACCTATGTTGGGACGGCTTCGTCCGTGCCGACGGCGGCTACGTGCGCCTTGATCTTTTAAGACCGAACGAAACTTCCAACGCGAAGTTCTGGTCTGAGCGGCTCATGGAGATGCCGCTAGCAGTCGGGTCTCCCCCTAACAGCACCTCTTTTCCGTTGGTCCGCTATGAGACCCTTGGCGGTGTCGATGGCCTAAAGCGGTGGGTGAAGCTTGCAGATCTACACCCGCGCGCGGTCGGGCCGCTTACGTCTCGCCACCGAGTCGCACGATCTGTGGTTGTTGAGAGCGTTTTACAGGACATCTGCGTCGCCATTGAGTACTGGGTCAACTATCACAAGAGCGGCAAAGTGGCTTGGGCTAAGCCAAAGAGCGACAGAGACAACCAGGCAGAAAGGCTCGCGAGGCATATCGGAAGTGAGTTCACCGCATTCGTTGGCGACCCACAGAAGTGGGCGCGTGCACTCTGGAAACACTATGGCGATCTCAAGCACAAGCCGAAGATTAAGTATGACCCAGAAGAGCTTCATCTGCTTACCGAAAGCGCCAGAGTCTTGCTGACATGCGCACTTCTAAATCGGGTGGCGGGCACCAAGGCACCGACACGATCGCTATGTAGCGCTTCCCAAACCCATAGACTGGGATATAGAGTCCGCGAGTTGATCACCGGCAGTGCGTATCCTGCGACACCGAAAGATGACTCCGTATTCACCTCGTGACCGCGAATGCCGAGAAGATCAGGTCGTCCCGCCGCCGCCAGCGGCGCCTTCGCCACCGTTTCCGTCGCGGCCGCCCGCTCCAGCAGAACCGAGGAATCCACCGCCCCGCAACGCCACCGTTGCTGCCGTCAGCGCCGGCCACGCCGCTGCCGCCGTTGCCCCCCGATCCTCCGGCGCTGGGTGTGGCCGAGGCGCCGGCGGTGATCGCGAGCGGTCCCCCTGCGGTAGCGGCGGGACGGGCGGCCTCGCAGGAACTAGTGGCAATAGCAGATGGCCAACATCCGGCGGTGGCGGCAGCGGGGGCCAAGGCGGTATGGACCGCCGGGAAGACCTGATCGACGCCGCAGTACCTATGGATATTGAGCTGGAACGGTCACATTGATCGCGCTCATCGAAAGTCCTCAGGTGTGCTCGCCGATATTCCTCACCTGTGAGCAGCGGTCAGTGTAGTTGTTG
>NZ_LQIR01000052.1:0-2409 GCF_001499925.1 Mycobacterium lehmannii | reverse complement strand
TGATCGCGCTCATCGAAAGTCCTCAGGTGTGCTCGCCGATATTCCTCACCTGTGAGCAGCGGTCAGTGTAGTTGTTGGCGGTTGCCGGTGGTGGTTCGGCGCAGGGTTTCGGCGGCGGCTTGGTGGTCGCGCAGGCGGTAGGACTCGCCGTCGAGGTTGATGACCACGGAGCGGTGCAGCAGGCGGTCGAGCATGGCGGCCGCGACGGTGGTGTCGCCGAGGATCTCGCCCCACGCCCCCACCCCGCGGTTGGTGGTGATGACGATGCTGGTCTTCAAATAGCGTTGGGAAACAACCTGAAACAGTGCTGATGCGGCCTCAGCCGGTAGTGGAAGATACCCGAGTTCGTCGATCACGAGCAGGGTCGGACCGGCGTAGAAGCGCATGGTGGTGGCCCAGCGTCCCTCGATCGCGGCGCGGTGGCAGCGGGCGGCCAGATCAGCGGCGGTGGTGAAATACGTGCGGTAGCCGGCATGCGCTGCAGCCCTTGCCAATCCCACGCTGAGGTGGGTTTTGCCGGTTCCGGGTGGGCCGATGAGCAAGATGTTGGTCGCTGATTCCAGGTAGCGACAGGTGCCCAGCTCGTCGATGAGCTTGCGGTCGATCCCGGCGGCGGCGTCGACATCGAAATCAGCCAGCGTGGCCGGGGTGGGCAGGCAGGCAAACCGCAACCGACCCGCCAGGCGCCTGGCGGTGCTGGCCTCGACTTCGACGGCCAGCAGCCGCTCTAGGGCGACGGTGAGTGAGAGCCCCTCCGCGGTGGCTTGGTCTAAGACGGCGGGTAGAGCTTCGGCCGCAGCGGCCAGTTTGAGGTCGGCCAGGTGCGAGCGCAGCTGCTGATAGCGGCTTGCGGCTGCCGTCGGTGCCTCCTGGGCGGTGGTCGTGGTAGTGGTGGTCTTCGGGGTTCGTGGGGTGGGGGTCATTGGATGGTCCTGTTCTGGGCGGCCCGCTCGTAGGCGGACAGGTCGATGACGGTGGATTCGGCTGATGAAATTGATGTCTGGACGGCTTCGGCTCCGAGCCCGAGTAGTTGTGCGGCAGCAGCTTTGGCCGCCGGACCGGGCGGGATGCGTTCTTTGCGGCGGTGCGGTCGTCTGGTCGTGGCGGTTGCCATCGCGGCGGTGTCCAGGGCGATGACATGGCCGCTGTCGCGCACCATCACCCCGAGCCCGTCGGCGGCCATTCGGTGCCGGGCGATGACGATCCCGCTGGCGGTGGCGATGTCGCAGAACTGGCCACCGACAGGATGGCTGACTACGACCTGAGCTGCCGCCAGTTCTGGGGGCACCGAGTAACGGTTACCGCGATAGGACACCAACGCCTGCCGCGACGCCGTGCGGGTCTCTGACACGATCACCGGGTAGGGCTGTGCCGGCGCAGGCGCCAGCGGCTCGGTCTTGGCCACCACAGCGACCGAGGACCGGCCGTCGGCGGTGGCCCGCAGCCGGGTGTCGCCGCGCACGGCGGCGAAGCGATCCACGCTGGTCTGCGCCTGCTCCACCGTGGCCTCGTCAGCCAGGGTGCGCCACCAGCGCTGCGCCGCAGTGTGATTGACCTTCTCCACCACACCCTTACGGTTGCCGCGCCGCGGCGGGCAGATCGCCACCGACACCCCGTAGTGCTTGGCCACCCCGGCGAACGACGCGGTCACTCGACCCGAGCCGGGGTCACATACCGTGGCCATCCGGTCGAAGCGCCACACCCGCGTGCACCCGCCCAGGCCACGGGTCACCCGGTCGAGGCCGGCGACCAGGTGCGGCTGATCTTCCGAGGGCGCCAGCGCGGCGCGCCACTTGCCGGAATGCGATAACGAGCCCACCAGAAGATGCGCGGTCTTGCCCCAACCCCACAATTCCGGCGGATCAGGCAATTCCAGCCAGTCCCATTGGGTTTCATCGCCCGGGTCGTGCGGGATCACCGCGTTCGGGCGGTCTACCGCAGTTCGGCACGCCTCACACACCGGACGCAGATTGCGGGTCCGGATGTTGCGGGTCAGGCTCTGATAGGACAGGCCGAATCCCAGCTCCTCGAGCTCGTCAAGCAGGGTGCGGGCCCACAAGTGCGGGTCCTCGGACAACCTCGCGGTGACGTAGTCGACGAACGGCTCGAACCCATCCGGTCCGGAGCGCGCACGAACCCCCGGTTTGCCGTCACCGTTGAGGTATTTGCGGACCGTCTTGCGGTCGAAGCCGGTGTGGCGGGCGATCGCTGAGATCGACCACCCACGACGGCGCAGGGCATGTACTTCCAAGTCGTCCTCCCATGTGAGCATGAGAAAGCGGGCCTCCTTCGATGAAGCAACTGGCGTCAGACACCAGCAGCTTGGAAGGAGGTCCGCCCTTCTCGGCGGAGCCACACGGGTGGGGAATTTCGATGAGCGTCAGTGGGGAAATTCAGCGAGCGCGGTCA
>NZ_LQIR01000051.1:0-2490 GCF_001499925.1 Mycobacterium lehmannii | reverse complement strand
CCAGCGGTACGGTCGGAGTGGGCGCACCGCCTGGTGAGGGAAGCGGCGCGACGGGCGCTTGGCCGGTCGTCGTCGGGCCCGCGGCGGGCGGGGCAGTGGTCTGGGATGGCGTTGTCGGCGGGGTGTCCGAAATGGGGGGAAGACTGGAGGGTTGCATGGCCGATGCGGCAATCGGCGCGGATTGCGGTGGCGGAATCGGTGCTTGAGCAACAGCTTTGGCGGCCGATTCGGCCATGGCCGACTGGAAGTCGGTTATTGGCGTCTGAGTCGGTGTGGCGGCCGCGGGATTGACCGTGCTCGGCGTGCTTGGCGAGGTGGGCGTAGACGGTGTGGTTGGGACCGACGGTGTCGACGAACCGGCGCTCGATAGCGGACTGATTGGAGCGCTGATGCGCGGAGGCGCGGGTGTTGTGGGATTGTTTGGGGCGGCGGGGATTCCGGGGGCAATGGGATCTGACGGACCTGCACCTCTTGGTATAACAGGCGAATTAGCGACACCTCCGGAAGGTGCCTCAGGGCTGTAAGTCGGTTCGAAGACCTTGTCGCCACCGGGCATCTTGGTAGGAAGTTCGGCACCAGCTGTCGGCGCCACCGGGGAGTACTTGCCGTGCGGCGTCGGAGAAATACTGGGCGGAGGTGCGAGTGGAGCTGCCCCGGTGTCAATTCCGGCGTTGGCGCTTTCAGGGACATAGCGATTACCCACGGGGACGATCTCAGGGCTATTCTTCTGCTCAGCGCCATGAAGAAAAGAGACATCGTCCGTCGGTGATTTCGTGGGTCGGTCTGACTTCGTGCTAGCTATTCTGGCCGCTGCTGATGTCACCGTCACCAAGTTCTCTGCGCGAACGGCTGCAATACCTTGATTTATCGCAGCGGCCTTTGCATCGTCCGGGATGTCGCTGCGCCCGCGTATCCAATCGAGGATCGTATTGGCCGTTTCGACTCTGTCGGCGATTTCACTCTTCGCGGCGGCCGTCGCCGCTGCGCTGTTCTTGTAGAGGCTCGCAGCCGCGTCTAAGTCCCGTTTAATGACTTCCAAGGCGCCTATCCGCCTGTCGAGTGATGAGGTGGCTGCGCTTGCCGCACCACCGCACCAGGTGCCTACGCCATCGAACGACCGTGACCGTTCGCGATTGAGTGCGTCTAGCTGGTCCCCGAGGGAAGTCGATACACGGTCGAAAGCGCGTGCGGATTCTCCAAGAATGTCTTCGTCGACTTCTGGCCACCTAGGTGGTGCTGTGAGGGTATAAGGGTCGTGCGGCCGAAGGGATCCCATTCACGCCCCGGCCGCTTTACATGCTTCATAAATGATCGACGTGCTCCGATAAGAGGCGGAGTCTAAGTAAACGTCCGACGGCGTATACGTCGGCAACGCTTGTGCGAACGCGCGACGGTACTGTGCCGCGACAACAGCGAAGTCTTGCAAGACTGGGTTCGATGACTTCTCGCCGAGTTTGTAAACGTCGTCCGCGAATTTGTTCATGACGGACACAACTGACTCAGCGGCTGCGCGATGTTCCGGTGGCCATGCGCTTACCGGCGTATTGGTATCCACTGCCTGCCATGCCGTCGTGTCGGCGTTGAACTCGTTGAGGAGTCTTACCCACTCCCCGCAGGTATCGTCGGCGTCCGGCATGAAAATTTGCGGTTTGCTGGGGTCCGAAACTTGCGCGACTCTTCGTGGTGGAGGGGGGACTTCGATAAGGGGCGCCCGTGCTTCAGCCGATCCGTTCGAAATCGCGGAGCAGATATACACGAGGACCGTAGAAGTCGTAATCATTACACCAGCGAGATGATTGTCCGATGGAGTGTAGGCGGGTATGGCATCGCTGTATGCCCGGGCGTATGCGATGAATTGTTCGTACAGCTCACGCATGACCCGATGATTTGTTAACCGTGCCAATGTCACCGTTTGGTCGGCAGCTTTGCGTGCAGCCTCTGCGACCCGGTCATAAGTAGCGCGTTGCTCAGGAGACCAGCCTGAAGCTGGAATGCCGGCATCTCGGTCACTCCAGCCCGTTTTCTGAACGTCCACAAAAGTCTGATTGATCGGTCCCCAAGCAGCGCAGCTCGGGTCCTCGGTAATGATGTTCACGGGACCGGTGTCGTCGGCGCTCGCTAGACCGAAGGTCTCTCCCGATGGAGTCGGGTCATCCCCGCCTCCACCGCCCGAGGTCACCGAAATCGTCACTGCCACAGTGACTCCGATGACGACTAGCAGCGCCACACCACCGAGCAGCCACTTCCAGACGTTGCCACGCTTCTTCGGCGGCGGACCCGCCGGCCACTGCTGCTGCCACGGCGGCTGCTGCGGAGGCGGGCCATACGGCCCCGAATATCCCTGTGGCGGACCGGGATTACCCGGTGGCGGACCCCCGGGCGGTGGCGGAAAACTCACAGCGCGGGCCCCAGTCCCTCCCCGACTGAAGTCGTCGAGTCCGAGGATGGCATCGCCCCCAAGGCGGCACCCGACACACCGCCGACCGCGCC
>NZ_LQIR01000050.1:0-3305 GCF_001499925.1 Mycobacterium lehmannii | reverse complement strand
TTTCATCGTCCCTTCCGGCCCGACATCGGGCCACAGGACTCTAAAACTGGTTGGACTCAATCACCGGGAACACGCCAAAGTAACTAGCGGTGAGATCTCGAGGGCCAACCTGAACCAGGTCACTACTTTCGCCACCGGCTACGGAGTCAAAAAGGCAGTGATCATCGGCTTCGGAGTTACGCCCCAAGGAGAGTATGTGGAGGTGGGTGAAGTCGAAGTCGACGGTATCAACTGGAATACGAGCTGCACCCGTCCGGACGACGCTGGCGTCGAGCTCGCTCATCGTGCCTACCAATGGCTGCTCAAGTAGGTAAGTGCAGAGTTAATTCATCGAGGACTTCTGCCTGAATCAGTCGCTTCACAAGCTAGCTGGGTAGGAAGCCTCGGAACCCGGACATGATTGAATCAAGTTAAGGCCACCCGATCTCACGCGAGTTCTACTTCCGGATCGAATTGGGGTTCATTGTGACTACATTCGCGAGTCCGCAACCCAGATCCACACGAGCAAGGAGCGTCGCGAGCGGTACGGGCCGGAACCCCCAGCAGTCGAGTTTGGTCGTTCGGCGTGATGTCGCACGTGTTCATGATGTCGGCCGCCACCCACCAAAGGTCACGAACGAACGGAACCACTGTGCCAAGGCTAATAAACACCGCGTCTCCGATCGCCAGCTTGATTGGCGAGTTCGACGCCCCAGGAGCAAATCGGATCGCCTGATGACCGCCGACCAATCTCGACTCATTCCGCCAGAGAGCGGCCTGCGCTTCCACGTTGGGATGCGTCGCCTCACATAGGAGGTTGTACGTATCTTGCGCAGAAGTCACAGAGCGACTGAACCTCGCGATCCTCTTGCCAATGCGGGTTGCCTGCGGCCAGCCCTGGCTGAGGTCGTAGGTTCGAGTCCCCATACGCGCCTCCCAAAGCACCTGGAAGGTGACAGATTCGTCGGAGTTGGCTTCCTGTCGTACGCGTTTGATGTTGCCATGCACAGAGCGCCAGGGCTCGAGAAGTTGTTGGTGGATATCGGAGCAGACAATCGCAAGCTCGAATAGCGCCCTCGATGCAACCGCGCTCAGTTGTAATGCTCCACATTCGAGCCCCAGAAGTGCGGCAGAGGTGAGCTCTACCGTCTGAACCAAACGCTCGGCGCGATGTCCGACTAAGGCCGAGGCGAAGGACAGTGGCGTGACAGAACACGCGTTCGCAGGACCGGTTGACAGAAGGAATTGCGGCAGGGGGTACCGGACAAGCTCCTCCAAGAGGAGTGACACACCACGCTCGATCTGTCTGGTGTTTAGCCGTGTATCAGACTGGACCCACACGCAGTCCCGCAGCAGAGGTTCAAGAACAGAATCCCAAAGTTGGCCGTCGGATCGGCGAAGCGCTTGAACGCTCGGAAATGAATCGACGTCCAGGCTGCTCTGCCCGGTAGATGGCCAGCCAAACGGATCCCCCATCACCACTTCAAGGTAGCTGCACCTTCGGATAGGAGGCCACCCGTGTGAGCACGGCAGCGCAGCGCCAGACAGAGAAACGCCGAAGCTAGCGGAGCGCCCACCTATGATCGTTGAGTTGCGGGAACACGAACGTCCGTTATCGGGAGGAACAGTGGACTCGTTCGGCATCCTTCACGAAGTGAACGAAGACCAGTCGTTCTTTGTCGGTATCAGCTTCATCCGCCACGAGCGCGTGCGCGGCAAGGTACGGCTGTTGATTGACGAAGGCCCACGAGGGACCTCGCCGCACGAGGACGAGTCGTCGCCAGCCAGACCCCAGATGGCGCTGGCATGGCGCGACTGATCCCCGAGTCACTTCCCGACGACTGCCCATGGTCTGAACGACGGGTCTTCGAGTCCCTCAGTACGCTCGGCGAAGCATGGACAGTCATGTGGGATATACCAGTGGGACTATTCGGCCGACCGCGTCCAAATCTGCGCCAGATCGATTTCCTCATTTTCCATGAACGTTTCGGCATCATCGTCGTAGAGGTCAAAGGCGGAGGAATCAAGTGCGAAAACGGGGAGTGGTGGACACAGCCGCGTGGGTCCATGGAATGGAGCCGACTCAGCCGCTCGCCTTTCCAGCAAGCCGAAGATCAACGGTTCACTCTGCAACGCTACCTCGCCGAGACGCTCGGCGTGGACCGCCGCTGCTTCGCTCACGCGGTCGCCTTCCCCGCGACGAAGGTCTCCGGCGACCTCGGCCCGAACGCGCCCCGCGGCCTGATCCTCGACGCGGATGACCTCAAGCATCCGGCGACCGCTTTACAACGCGTTCGCCAGGAATCCGGCGACTGTCCCATTCTGCGCCGTGGACTCTTGGAAAGAATCGTTGCCCAACTCAAGCCATCCTTCACGTTGACGGTTGTCGCCGCCGCACTCGCCGCCGAAACCGCCGAGGCGCTCGAACGCGAGACCGGCCGCCAGGCCACCATGGTGCAAAGCCAAGTCGAGGCGTACAAGACGCTGCTGTCGACTGACCGTGTAGTGGTCCTCGGCGGAGCCGGCACCGGCAAGACCGTCATCGCCGCACAACTGGCCAAGCAGTTGAGCACCACCGGCAACCGCACACTGCTGCTGTGCCACCGCCCGGCAGTACAAGCCTTCCTTCATACGCTGCTGCAGATTCAGCCCCCTCACCGGCAGTTCGACGGTCAAGCGAGCGAGTCGCTGCAAGTGACCGCTTGGGCTCGCCTCAAGAGCGCTATGCAATCAGAGCTCGGCAAATCAAAAGGTTCCGCGGGAGGCCTCATGGAGAAGTTCTTCGCGTACCGCGATCGCCTCGTTGCCCCCTTCGATGCCATTGTCATCGATGAAGGCCAGGAATTCACCAAGACCGAAGTCGAAGCATTGACTTGGCTGCTGGCCGATCCCGACAACAGCCCCCTGTACATCTTCGCCGACCCGTTTCAACACAGCGGGCTTCACACAACCCCGACGCGTGAACGCCGCGAGAAGAAGATCAACTACCAGTGGCAGCCGCCCATAGACGCCCAAACCGTCGTCCTGACAACTAACTGCCGCAATAGCACCCCGATCGCGGATGTCGCCGCGCGCTTCTACCCTGACCCGGTACCCACACCCGTGGTCGACGGCCCACCCCCCCAATTCCACCAAGTGACATCATCACAGGTGCTCCCGGAAACCTTTCGCCTTGCGACACAACTCATCACAGACGAGGGGTTTCAACCTAACCAACTACTCATCGTGCCGATCGGCGTTCCGCCCCGCTGACCGCGCTCGCTGAATTTCCCCACTGACGCTCATCGAAATTCCCCACCCGTGTGGCTCCGCCGAGAAGGGCGGAC
>NZ_LQIR01000049.1:0-3486 GCF_001499925.1 Mycobacterium lehmannii | reverse complement strand
CTCTAGATCGCGGTGGGCATCCGTCCTCCTGTTGTCGTGACGAGGCTCTCGACTATCGGCTCGCCGCGCGCCTCTCGAGCTCACGGAGGGCGTACGCACGGGCAGTGGCGGCTTCGGTCATCATCCCGACGTCGGTTCCCGCCGAGATGAATCGCAGTCCCAGCCCTACAAAGCGTTCCAGCAGGTCAATGGACTTGATCCCGGCCACTCCCAGCGCCACGCCGTGTGCACGACAGGCCGCTGCGACAGAGTCTACTGCATGGTGGAAATGCTCATTCTCATATTGCCCGTGGATCCCCATCTCGGCCGTCAGATCGCTGGGCCCAAGCAGCACCATGTCAACCCCCTCGACGGCTGCGATCTCCTCGGATGCCGCCACCGCGTCGGGCGTTTCGATCATCACCGCCACCACGGTGTGGCGCTCGAGTTCGCCCGTGAGTTCGGCGGTTGGACGAGGTGCGTATCCGCTCACCGCGTTGGGTCCGGAGATGGACCGATGACCGAAGGGCGGGAAGCGAGCGGCGTCGACGACCGCCTGTGCCTCGTACGCCGAGTTCACGTGCGGCACAATCACTCCCACTGCGCCAGCGTCGAGTACGCGCGCGATCATGGTGGGGTCGTGCGACGGCACCCGCACGAGACCGGAGATGCCGGCACCGAGCGCGGCCACACAGAGCATTCCCGCCGTTTCGAGCGAGCACGAGGTGTGCTCGAGATCGACATAAACGGCGTCGTATCCGCTGGCCGCGGCAATCGCTGGCACGTCGGGCGTGCGGGCACTCAGCAGTGCGAGGCACAACACCAGGCGATCGCCCTTCAAGGCATCCCGCAGCGGTCCCGGCACGCACCTACGGTAACGGAGCGAGAACGATGATTCCACTATGGCGTTAACGTCATTTTCACCTATGGTAACCATTACATATGTCCGAGAACCGGGTCGCGGTGGTCGGCGCCGCGCTCTCCGATTGCGGGCGGGTGCCCGACAAAACGGCGATGGCGCTGATGGCGCAGGCCGCGCAGCGGGCTGTCGCAGACGCCGGCCTCACCAAAGACGACATCGACGGCTTCGGCGGCCACGGGACGCTGTTGCCACCCGTCGAGGTGAGCGAGTACCTGGGCCTGCGACCGACGTGGGTCGATGCCACCAACGTCGGCGGATCGTCGTGGGAGGTCATGGGGCGGCACGCCGCCGCGGCCATCGCGGCGGGCGAGATCGACGTAGCCCTGCTGACCTACGGTTCGACCGCCCGCTCGGACGTCAAGCGCCGGGTGCGGGCCTCGGCCGCGGCGCTGAGCACCGGCGGCGCCATGCAGTTCGAAGCACCCTACGGCGCCACGCTGATCGCCAAGTACGCCATGGCGGCCAGGCGACACATGATCGAGTACGGGACAACCGAGGAACAGCTGGCCGAGGTCGCCGTCGCCGCCCACGAATGGGCGGCCATGAACGAGAACGCCTTCGAGCGTGATCGGATCACCGCCGCGGATGTCGCCACCGCGCCGATGCTCGCCGAGCCGTTCACGTCCAAACACATCTGTTTGCGCACCGATGGAGGCGGCGCGGTCGTGCTCGCCAACGAGAGGGTGGCGAAAAGCTGTGCGAAGGAACCCATCTGGATCCTCGGTGCCGCCGACGCCGCATCGCACGTGAGCATGAGCGAATGGCCCGACTTCACGACATCGGCGGCCGCACAATCGGGTCCGCGCGCGTTCGCTCAAGCGGGGGTGACCCCGGCGGATATCGACGTCTGTCAGCTGTACGATTCGTTCACCTCGACCGTCTTGCTGACGGTCGAGGATCTCGGGTTCTGCGCCAAGGGTGAGGGTGGTCCGTACATCGGCTCCGGCGCGCTCCGGCCGGACGGCGCGCTGCCCACCAACACCGACGGTGGCGGGCTGGCGTCGTGTCATCCCGGGATGCGCGGGATGTTCCTGATGGTCGAGGCGGTTCGGCAACTGCGCGGCGAATGCGGAGAACGACAGGTCGAGGGTGCCCGCCTGGCGTGCGTGCACGCGATGGGCGGCTTCTTCACCCACAGCGCGACGATGATCCTCGGGAGGCAGTGATGCAGTCGCCCAGCGGTCCGAATCGCCCGACCATCGACAGCGATAGCGAAAGCTGGTGGGCAGCGGTTCAGGATCACACGCTGATGATCAACGAATGCGGCTCCTGCGGCCGAAATTCGTTGTACGCCCGACCCTTCTGTCCTTACTGCTGGAGCGAGGACGTGCGTCTCGCGCCGGCCGCCGGACAGTCGCGCCTCTACACGTGGAGCGTCATCCACCAGAACGCCGCGCCGTTCGACGCCGTGCCTTACGTCGTCGCGATGGTCGACCTCGAGGAGGGCCCCCGCCTCATGACCGAGATCATCGACTGCCCTGTCGATGAACTCTGCGCCGGGATGGAGCTCGAGATCGTCTTCCGCGAGGACGACGACGGATTCGTAGTACCGGTTTTTCGGCCGGCAACTGAAAGCACAGAGAGGAACCGCAAATGAACAAGGACGACATGATCTTGATCAGCGTTGATGATCACATCGTCGAGCCGCCCGATATGTTCAAAAACCACCTGCCCAAGAAGTACATCGATGAGGCGCCGCGGTTGGTGCACAACCCCGACGGTTCGGATACGTGGCAGTTTCGTGACACGGTGATTCCGAATGTGGCGCTCAATGCGGTGGCGGGCCGGCCGAAAGAGGAGTACGGCCTGGAACCGCAGGGGCTCGATGAGATTCGGCCCGGTTGCTGGCAGGTCGATGAGCGGGTCAAGGACATGAACGCCGGCGGGATTTTGGGGTCGATGTGTTTTCCGTCGTTTCCGGGTTTTGCGGGCCGGTTGTTTGCCACCGAGGACGTCGAATTCTCGCTGGCGCTGGTGAAGGCCTACAACGACTGGCATGTCGAGGAGTGGTGCGGGGCCTATCCGGCGCGGTTCATCCCGATGACGTTGCCGGTGATCTGGGATCCGACCGAGTGCGCCAACGAGATCCGGCGCAACGCTGAGCGCGGTGTGCATTCGTTGACGTTCACCGAGAACCCGGCGGCGATGGGGTATCCGAGCTTTCATGATTTCGATCATTGGAAGCCGATGTGGGATGCGTTGGTCGACACCGAGACGGTGCTCAATGTGCATATCGGTTCGTCGGGGCGGTTGGCGATCACCGCTCCGGATGCGCCGATGGATGTGATGATCACGCTGCAGCCGATGAACATCGTGCAGGCGGCCGCGGATCTGTTGTGGTCGCGCCCGATCAAGGAGTATCCGACGCTTAAGATCGCGTTGAGCGAGGGTGGTACGGGGTGGATTCCGTACTTTTTGGAGCGGGTGGATCGCACTTTTGAGATGCATTCGACGTGGACGGGTCAAGACTTCGGCGGCAAGTTGCCCAGCGAGGTGTTCCGCGAGCACTGAACCGCCCTGGTTCTGCCGGAGGCTCGATCTATTGGATTGCGACCAGGGGCTGGTCGCTCCGTTGGGCATCGTAG
>NZ_LQIR01000048.1:0-4254 GCF_001499925.1 Mycobacterium lehmannii | reverse complement strand
AACCTGGGCGGCGCGCCCCCGCCGGCTCCCGGCGCTCCACCTCCGCCGCCGGGTGCCCCGCTGCCCCCGCCGCCCGGTGCGCCGCTGCCACCCCCGCCGCCGGCACCCGCGCCGCTTCCGCCGCCGCCCGCGCCTGCGCCGCCCCCACCGGCACCGGCACCCGCGCCGCCGGGGCCGTAACCGCGTGGCCGTACAGATGAGCCCGGAACGGTTCGAAGAACTGGTTTCCGAGGCGCTCGATCTGATACCGCCGAAGCTCGCCGACGCGCTGGACAATGTCGTCGTCCTTGTCGAGGGCCGCAACGACGAGGAGCCCGACCTGCTGGGGCTGTATCAGGGCGTCGCACTGACCGAACGCGATTCGTGGTACGCCGGTTCGCTGCCCGACACCATCACGATCTACCGCGAAGCGCTGCTGGAGCACTGCGACAGCGAACAGAACGTCGTCGACGAGGTGGCGATCACCGTGATCCACGAGGTCGCGCACCACTTCGGCATCGACGACGACCGCCTTCACGAACTCGGCTGGGGATAGCGGGCAAACACACCGCGCGGCAACTGCGCTTTGTCGCCCGCGAGTGCTATCAAGGGGCCATGACCGAGTGCCGAGAATGCGTAGCGGGCCTCGAGCACTGCCATGGCACCGTCATCCACCACGTCGCGTGCCGAGCGGAATGCACCGAACCGGATTGCGTCACCCCGGAAGTGGCGCACGCGTTCGTGATCGACTGTGAGGCGATCAGCTGCGCGTGCACCGTCTCGGTGTCAGCCCATCGGGTCGGCTGACCGCAGAGCGTCTTCGACCGGCCGCACGTCCGGCTCGGGGTAGAACGGCGGCGTCAGTGGCCCCCACTGCAGACAACTCCACCTGCCGTCGGTGATCGGTGCCAGCACGACGGCCTCCGTGTTCCCCAAGTGGTGGTCGAGAGCGAAACTGCGCTCGACACCGGCCAGCACCGAGGACACCAGACGGATCGCCGCGCCGTGGCTGACCACCACGATGTCGCCGTGCCAGGCGTCGTCGTCGAGATGGCGCATCCGCAGCTGGGTGATGGTTGGCACGTAGCGGTCCAGCACGTCGTGTCCGGTCTCGCCGTTGGGCATCGCCACGTCGAGATCGCCGTCGTGCCACTTCTGGTAGATCGATTCGAACGTCGCGATCGCCTCGTCGTCGTTGCGGTCCTCCAGATCGCCGACCTGGACCTCGTGGACGCCGTCGAGCTCCACAGGCGGCAACCGCAGCGAACCGGCGATCTCCTCGGCGGTCTGACGGGCCCGGTGGGCCACCGAATGCGCCAGGATCGCGGGCGCGCCAGGCATGCCCCTGGCGAAGGAGCGGGCCTGGTCGCGGCCGAGGTCGGTGAGTTCGGCGCCGGGCGGGCGGGTGTCGAGGCGACGGTGGACGTTGGCCAGCGACTGCCCGTGACGCACCAGCACGAGACGCCCGCTCACCTCAGTCCCTCCCTGAGTCGCGCCAGCCAGCTGGAGGCTTCGTCAAGGCCGGGAGGGGCCGCGCCTGCGGCCGCTCCGGTCGGCCAGGATCCGAGGAATCGCATATCCGAACAACGACGGTGCAGCGCCTTGAGTGCCTCGGCCACCGCATCGTCGTCGATGTGTCCGACACAGTCGAGGAAGAAGATGTAGGTGCCCAACCCCGTTCGGGTGGGCCGTGATTCGATCCGGGTCAGATCGATGTCGCGGACGGCCAGCTCGGTCAGCGCCGATACCAGCGCGCCGGGTACGTTGTCGAGTCGCAGCACCACCGACGTACGGTCGGCGCCCGTGCGCCCTGGCGGCGGGGCGGGCGCTCCGACGAGCACGAACCGGGTGCGCGCGTTGGGCTCGTCGACGATGTCGGACGCCAGCGCCTCCAGCCCGTAGCGCTTGGTGGCCAGCGCGGTGCTCACCCCCGCGTCGGCACGCCCCTCGGCGACGTCGGCGGCCGCCGCGGCGTTGGAGTTGGCGGGCACCACCTGTGCCGACGGTAGATGCTCGGCCAGCCAGTGCCGCACCTGTGCGGCCGCGACGGGGAAGGCGGCGACGGTCTTCACGCCGTCGGCCGCGATACCGTCGCGCACCGCGATCGTGAACGAGACATCGAGCGTGAGCTCGGCGAAGATCTGCAGAGGTGTGCCGCCGGCCAGGCCGTCGAGGGTGGGTAGCACCGAACCCTCGATCGAGTTCTCGATCGGGACACAGGCGTAGTCGGCGTCACCGTCGCGCACGGCGGCGAGCGCGCCGGTGGTGCTGTCGCACGGGACGGGCGTCACCGCGTCAGCGCCCGGGCCGCCGGGCAGCATCCCATCACCCGACATTTTGCGCAGCGCCGCCTCGGTGAAGGTCCCCTCGGGGCCGAGATAAGCGATGCGCGACACGGCACAACACTATCGGGTCACCCGGGTAATGCCGTTCCGCTGCACGAAAGCCTTGCGGCATCCGCCGTCACTTAGTTAAGTTAGGCTCACCTTATCTCAAAGGAGGCTGCATGGCGACAACGGTCACGGCACCGACGACGGCCGAGCGGATCCGCAGCGCGTGCGCCAAAGCGGGCGGCGCGATGCTCGCGGTCGAGGGCGGCGAGAACGGGGCTCCCACCGAGACACCGGTCCACCACCTGCTCGACGACGGCTCGTTCGCGATCACCGTTCCCGCGGCCAGCGCGGCGGCGGCCAAGGCCGTCAGCGCGGGTGCCGGCGGGGTGCAGGCGGTGCTGGAGATGACGGATTACGCGCCGCTGCCGCTACGCGAGCCGGTGCGCTCGCTGGTGTGGATTCAGGGGCGCCTGCACGACGTGCCCGCCGGTGAGGTGTCGGCCCTGCTCGACCTGATCGCCTCGGAAGACCCCAATCCCGCGCTACTTCAGGTGAACTCGGCACCCGCTGACGGCGACAAGGGCCACACGCTTCTGCGGCTGGAGATCGACTCCGTCGTCGTCGCCGATTCCACCGGCGCCGAATCGGTCAGCGTGAGCACGCTGCTGGCCGCGCGGCCGGACCCGTTCTGCGCGATGGAGTCGTGCTGGCTGCAGCACATGGAGTCGGCCCACCGCGACGTCGTCGAGCGGCTGGCCAGCCGGCTTCCGATGTCGATGCGCCGCGGGCGGGTCCGGCCCCTGGGGCTGGACCGCTACGGCGTCCAGCTGCGGGTGGAGACCGACGACGGCGACCACGATGTGCGGCTGCCGTTCACCCGCCCGGTCGACGACGTCACCGGGTTGAGCCAGGCGATCCGGGTACTGATGGGCTGCCCGTTCCTCAACGGGCTGCGCGCACGGAAGTTGTGACGGCGCTACCGTAGCTCCGGTGACCGGCGCCCCCGACGAGCTCACCGACCCTGCGCGCCGGGCCCTGCGCATCGAGATCGTCGTCGTACTCGCGGTGACGTTCGGCCTTTCGGCCTACAGCGCGCTTCTGAACCTGATCGAGTCGGTGCTCCTCGGCCTCTCCGGTCAGGTCGTCGCGCTCAATCCGCGCCGCTCCCCATTCGACCTCATCGACCTCGGGCTCAACCTCGTCTGGGTGTTCCAGCTGTCGGCATGGGGTGCGCTGGCCGTATACCTGTTGTGGCGCAGCGGGATCGCCCTTAAATCGATCGGGCTGGGGCGGCCCCGGTGGCGCGCCGACCTGCTCGGCGGACTCGGTCTTGCCGCTCTCATCGGGCTGCCCGGCCTCGCGCTGTATCAGGTCGCCCGGCTCCTCGGCATGAACGCCGACGTCGAGCCGGCCGAACTGTACGACACCTGGTGGCGGATACCGGTGCTGCTGCTGACGGCGCTGGCGAATGGCTGGGCCGAAGAGGTGATCGTCGTCGGCTACCTGATCACCAGGCTGCGTCAGCTACGTGTGAGCCCGGCGGCCGCCGTTGTCGTCACCAGCGTCCTGCGCGGGCTCTACCACCTCTACCAGGGCTTCGGCGCAGGGCTGGGGAACCTGGCGATGGGCCTGGCGTTCGGCTACGTCTACCTGCGGACCGGCCGGCTGTGGCCGCTGATCGTCGCGCATGCGTTGATCGACGCCGTGGCATTCGTCGGCTATGCCCTGCTCGCCGGCCACCTCGGCTGGTTGCGATGAACATGCGGGCCGGCGACGTAGATTCTTTACGTGACCGACAACCGGCAACCGCCCCGCGGGTTCGAGCCCCCGCCGCGGCCGCGCCCGGAGCCGTCACAGGTGATCCGCCGCGATCCCAACTACCGGCCGCCTCCACCGAGCCCACCGATGCCCCCCGGGGGCCATCCCTTCGTCGTGGCGCACC
>NZ_LQIR01000047.1:0-4365 GCF_001499925.1 Mycobacterium lehmannii | reverse complement strand
CTACGATGCCCAACGGAGCGACCAGCCCCTGGTCGCAATCCAATAGATCGAGCCTCCGGCAGAACCAGGGCGGTTCAAACGATGCCGCGGGCAAGGGTTGGACGTGAGCTTTGAATTGTTTTGCTCGGTTAGCGCGAACCCAGCGAAGTCGGCACGGTCAGAGGGCTGAAAGGGCCGAATTAATGCGCGGACTCCAGTATGTTGCTGTGTACATATAGATAGCTCGGTGAGCACCAGAGTCACTTGTTCGACGACATTTGGCTCTTTCGTCTTCGAGACGAGGAGCGATAAGCCTATGGCCGGTCTCCTGCAACACTCACCCGACTCCAAAAGCCGTCGGGAAGAAAATGCCCCACGCAGACTTTCCTTGAGATACTTGCGCTCCTCGACTTCCGGTGACGGCCACTCATCTCTGATCACGGATCACTTCAGCGCGTGCTGGAGGCGATGGCCATAGATCTGAGGCCGGGGCTACGAGGGGGAACTCATGAGCGCAGATCCCACGCGGACGCTGCTTTCATTAGATCTGCTTGACGACAGCGAGCATGACCAGCTGGCAGGCTGGGGTAATCATTCGGCGTTGACGGAGCGTGGGCCCGGCCCCGTCTCGATTCCGGACATGTTCGCCACCCAGGTGATGCGTGCCCCTGACGCGGTGGCGTTGGTGTGCGGCGAGCAGTCGTGGACGTACCGCGAGCTGGATCAGGTGTCGAACCGGTTGGCCAACGTTCTGAGTGAGCATGACGCGGGGCTGGGTCGGTCCGTGGCACTCCTGGTTTCTCGTTCGCCGGAGGCAGTCATCGCTATCTTGGCGGTGCTGAAGACGGGGGCGGCGTATCTGCCGATCGATCCGGCCCATCCCGACGAGCGGATCAAGTTCATGCTCGGCGATGCGGCGCCCGTCGTCGCGGTCACCACGGGCGACCTGAGCTCGCGCCTCGAGGGTTCGGATCTTCCGGTTGTCGACGCACACGATGCCGTCGACGAACTGCAGTCGAGCGCGACGACGCCGGCGGGGCCGGAACCGGATGACCTGGCCTACATCATCTACACGTCGGGAACGACCGGCGTCCCGAAGGGAGTGGCGGTCACCCATCGGAGTGTCACCCGCCTGATGGGGTCATTGGACGCGGGGTTGCCCCACCCGGGCGTCTGGCCGCTGTGCCATTCGTTGGTGTTCGACGTGTCAGTGTGGGAGATCTGGGGTGCGTTGCTGCGAGGCGGCCGCCTGGTGGTGGTGCCCGACGCGGTGGTCGGTTCCCCTGACGACTTTCACGACCTGCTTGTTCGCGAACGAGTCACCGTGCTGACTCAAACCCCCTCGGCGGCCGGGATGCTCTCGCCGGAGGGTTTGGAGTCGACGGCACTGGCTGTGGTCGGGGAGGCCTGTCCGTCGTCCTTGGTGGATCGGTGGGCGACCGGGGATCGGGTGATGATCAACGCCTACGGTCCGACCGAGACCACGATGTGCGTGGCCATCAGTACGCCTTTGACGCCGGGGCGCGGAGTCGTCCCGATTGGTTCGCCGGTGCCGGGGGCGGCGTTGTTCGTGCTCGATCAGTGGTTGCGCCCAGCGGCTGAGGGTGTGGTTGGTGAGTTGTATGTGGCCGGTGCGGGGGTGGCTGCCGGGTATGTCAATCGTGGGGGTTTGACGGCGTCGCGGTTTGTGGCGTGCCCGTTTGGAGGCCCGGGTGTGCGGATGTATCGCACCGGGGATCTGGTGCGGTGGGGCGAGGATGGTCAGCTGAACTATCTGGGCCGTGCTGATGAGCAGGTCAAGATCCGCGGCTATCGCATCGAGCTGGGCGAGATCCAGGCTGCGTTGGCCAAGCTGGACGGGGTCGACCATGCCGCGGTGATCGCGCGTGAGGACCGCCCGGGTGACAAGCGTCTGGTCGGTTATGTGGTCGGTCACGGAGATGCGGCGGTGGTGCGGTCAGCATTGGCCCAGCAGTTGCCGGCCTACATGGTGCCGGCGGCGATCGTCTTTATGGAGGCGCTGCCGTTGACGGTCAACGGCAAACTCGACAAGCGTGCGCTCCCCGCGCCGGAGTACTTCGGGGGCGGTGCTGGATATCGAGCCCCAGCTACTTCGGTCGAAGAGATTTTGGCTCAGATCTATGCCGAGGTGCTTGGTGTGGAGCGGGTCGGGGTTGATGATTCGTTCTTCGATCTTGGTGGCGACAGCATCTTGTCGATGCAGGTCGCGGGGCGGGCGAGGGCTGCTGGTTTGTTGTGCCGGCCGCGTGACATCTTCGTCGAGCAGACCGTGGCGCGGTTGGCCGCGGCCACCAAGGTTGTCGGTGGGGAGGCCGCGGTCATCGATGAGGGGATCGGACCGGTGGTGGCGACGCCGATCATGCGCTGGCTGCGCGAGTTGTCCGGTCCGACAGATGAATTCAATCAGACGGTTGTGGTGCAGGCGCCTGCGGCGGTGAGCGACGTCGACGTCGAAGTGGTCTTGCAGGCGTTGTTGGATCGGCATGCGATGTTGCGGTTGCGCGCCGAGGACGGTGTCGAGGGTTGGTCGTTGACGGTGCCCGAACCCGGCACGGTCAACGCGCGCGACTACCTGCACGTGGTCGACGTGTTGACCGATGAGGCGTTGGTGGGGGCGCGCTGGCGGCTGAACCCGGGTGCTGGGGTGATGCTGTCGGCGTTGTGGGTGACCTCGTCGAGCCAGTTGGTGTTGATGGTGCACCATCTGGCGGTGGACGGGGTGTCGTGGCGCATCCTGCTCGAGGATCTCAACATCGCTTGGGCCCAGCACCACAGCGGACAACCGATTGAGTTGCCCCCTGGTGGGACGTCGTTCCAGCACTGGGCGTCCCTGCTCGAAGAGCATGCTCAGCGGCCCGAGGTCGTCGCGCACGCCGAGACGTGGCGTCGGGTCGAGGCGGCGCCGGCGGTGTTGCCGGCGGTGCAACCCGATACCGACACCTACGCCAATGCCGGCCAAATGTCGGTGCGGTTGGATGTGGACAGCACCCGGCGGCTGCTTGGTGAGGTGCCCTCGGCGTTTCACGCCGGCGTGCAAGACATTCTGTTGATCGCCTTCGGGCTGGCGATCACCGAATATCTGCAAACCGGTGGCACGTCAGTCGTACTCGACGTCGAGGGACACGGCCGCCGCGACGAACTGGAAACCGGGATCGACCTGTCCCGCACGGTGGGATGGTTCACCACCAAGTCACCGGTCGCGCTCACCGTTGCTGAGTTACCTTGGCAGAACGTACTTTCAGGCTCGCCGGAACTGGGTGTGGTGGTCAAAGAGGCCAAGGAGCAGTTGCGTGGGTTGCCTGATGGGCTGACTTATGGGCTGTTGCGTTATTTGACTCCGGATGTGGAGTTGTCGGGTCCCGATCCGGTGATCGGGTTCAACTATCTGGGTCGCCTGGGTGCTGGTGCGGGTGATCTGGGTGAGGATTTGTGGCAGCTCAGCGAGGACAGTTTTGCGTTGTCGGATGCGGTGTCGGCGGTGGCGATGCCGTTGATGCATACCGTGGAACTCAACGCGGGCACTGTGGATACCGATGAGGGTCCGCGGTTGCAGGCGGGGTGGACGTGGGCGCCCTCAGCGCTGGATGAGGACAAGGTTGCGCGGCTGGGCCGGTTGTGGTTTGAGGCGCTGGCCGGGATTTGTGCGCTTGTGCGTAGCGGCGGCGGTGGGTTGACGCCGTCGGATTTGGCTCCGGCGCGGTTGAGCCAGCAGCAGATCGATGATTTGTGTGCCGAGCATGATATTGCTGATGTGTTGCCGTTGACGCCGTTGCAGCAGGGGTTGTTGTTTCATTCGGCGATCGCGCGGGGCACCGGTGATGATGTGTATGCGGTGCAGCTCGATATCACCGTGGCTGGTGCGTTGGATGCGCATCGGTTCCGTGATGCGGTGCAAAACGTGGTGCAGCGCCACCCGAACCTGGCTGCCCGGTTTACTGAGGAGTTCGGTGAGCCGGTGCAGATCCTGCCGGCTAATCCGGTGATGGCGTGGCGGTATCTGGATCTGCGGTGGGATGACCGTAAGTCTGAGGCCGAGTTGGATGCGTTGTGCGCGTCGGAACGCGCGGCGGTTTGTGATCTGGCCGATCGGCCCACCTTCCGCGCTGCGTTGATCCGCACTGCGGGCAACCAGCACCGGTTCGTGTTGACGTTTCACCACATCGTGATCGATGGCTGGTCGATGCCGATCCTGTTGCAGGAGATTTTGGCCAGCTACTACGGGCACCGGTTGCCGGCGGCCCCGTCGTACCGCAACTTTGTGACCTGGCTGCACGGTCAGGACCGCCAGGCGGCGCGGGCGGCCTGGCGCCAGGTGCTTGAGGGGTTTGAGACCCCGACGCTGGTGGCTCCGCCGGGGGTGCCGGG
>NZ_LQIR01000046.1:0-5418 GCF_001499925.1 Mycobacterium lehmannii | reverse complement strand
GCGGGTGTGTTGTTTGAGAACTCAATAGTGTGTTTGGTGGTTTTTGTTTGTTGTTGTTTTTTGCCATGCCCTGTTTTCCCGTTTGTGGGTGTGGTGTTTTTTGATGCCAGTTTTTGGTGTCTGTTTGGTCAGATTGTTCTGAACGTTTTTGTTTGGAGAGTTTGATTCTGGCTCAGGACGAACGCTGGCGGCGTGCTTAACACATGCAAGTCGAACGGAAAGGCCCCTTTGGGGGTGCTCGAGTGGCGAACGGGTGAGTAACACGTGGGTGATCTGCCCTGCACTTTGGGATAAGCCTGGGAAACTGGGTCTAATACCGAATACACCTTGCTGGTCGCATGGCCTGGTGGGGGAAAGCTTTTGCGGTGTGGGATGGGCCCGCGGCCTATCAGCTTGTTGGTGAGGTTATGGCTTACCAAGGCGACGACGGGTAGCCGGCCTGAGAGGGTGACCGGCCACACTGGGACTGAGATACGGCCCAGACTCCTACGGGAGGCAGCAGTGGGGAATATTGCACAATGGGCGCAAGCCTGATGCAGCGACGCCGCGTGGGGGATGACGGCCTTCGGGTTGTAAACCTCTTTCAGTGCCGACGAAGCGTAAGTGACGGTAGGCACAGAAGAAGGACCGGCCAACTACGTGCCAGCAGCCGCGGTAATACGTAGGGTCCGAGCGTTGTCCGGAATTACTGGGCGTAAAGAGCTCGTAGGTGGTTTGTCGCGTTGTCCGTGAAAACTCACAGCTTAACTGTGGGCGTGCGGGCGATACGGGCAGACTTGAGTACTGCAGGGGAGACTGGAATTCCTGGTGTAGCGGTGGAATGCGCAGATATCAGGAGGAACACCGGTGGCGAAGGCGGGTCTCTGGGCAGTAACTGACGCTGAGGAGCGAAAGCGTGGGGAGCGAACAGGATTAGATACCCTGGTAGTCCACGCCGTAAACGGTGGGTACTAGGTGTGGGTTTCCTTCCTTGGGATCCGTGCCGTAGCTAACGCATTAAGTACCCCGCCTGGGGAGTACGGCCGCAAGGCTAAAACTCAAAGAAATTGACGGGGGCCCGCACAAGCGGCGGAGCATGTGGATTAATTCGATGCAACGCGAAGAACCTTACCTGGGTTTGACATGCACAGGACGACTGCAGAGATGTGGTTTCCCTTGTGGCCTGTGTGCAGGTGGTGCATGGCTGTCGTCAGCTCGTGTCGTGAGATGTTGGGTTAAGTCCCGCAACGAGCGCAACCCTTGTCTCATGTTGCCAGCGCGTTATGGCGGGGACTCGTGAGAGACTGCCGGGGTCAACTCGGAGGAAGGTGGGGATGACGTCAAGTCATCATGCCCCTTATGTCCAGGGCTTCACACATGCTACAATGGCCGGTACAAAGGGCTGCGATGCCGTGAGGTGGAGCGAATCCTTTCAAAGCCGGTCTCAGTTCGGATCGGGGTCTGCAACTCGACCCCGTGAAGTCGGAGTCGCTAGTAATCGCAGATCAGCAACGCTGCGGTGAATACGTTCCCGGGCCTTGTACACACCGCCCGTCACGTCATGAAAGTCGGTAACACCCGAAGCCGGTGGCCTAACCCCTTGTGGGAGGGAGCCGTCGAAGGTGGGATCGGCGATTGGGACGAAGTCGTAACAAGGTAGCCGTACCGGAAGGTGCGGCTGGATCACCTCCTTTCTAAGGAGCACCAGTTATTTTCCCCCGCCCCCACGCCTGTGGGATCAGTTGCGGTTGGGATATTTAGTGCCAGCACCTGTAGTGGGTGTTTCGGCCGGTGCACAACAAACGTGAGAAGTGGTGTGGGAACGCTGCTTTGAGGAATCATCGGACACACTATTGGGCTTTGAGACAACAAGCCCGTCGCCTCTTTGTCCCGAGTGTGGGATATCGGAGGTGGTGTTGATCCCCGTGTGGGGGTTGGCTGTGGTTGTCGCCCTGCTTTGGTGGTGGGGTGTGGTGTTTGATTTGTGGATAGTGGTTGCGAGCATCTGAACGCAGAGACCTGTGTGGGTTTTTGTGTTCTGATAATGCAATTTTTATTCTTCCGAGAATATTTTTTGATCTGTTTTGTGTGTAAGTGTTTAAGGGCGCATGGTGGATGCCTTGGCACTGGGAGCCGATGAAGGACGTGGGAGGCTGCGTTATGCCTCGGGGAGCTGTCAACCGAGCGTGGATCCGAGGATGTCCGAATGGGGAAACCCGGCACGAGTGATGTCGTGTCACCCAACGCTGAATATATAGGCGTTGGGGGGGAACGCGGGGAAGTGAAACATCTCAGTACCCGTAGGAAGAGAAAACAATTGTGATTCCGTGAGTAGTGGCGAGCGAAAGCGGAGGATGGCTAAACCGTGTGCATGTGATACCCGGCGGGGGTTGTGTGTGCGGTGTTGTGGGGCCTGTGTTCTCCTTTCCGCCGAGGGGAGCAGCAGTGATAAAGCAGTGGGTTAGGTGAAGTGGCCTGGGATGGTCTGCCGTAGTGGGTGAGAGCCCCGTAACCGAAAACTTGTTGCCTGTTGTCGCAGGATCCCCGAGTAGCAGCGGGCCCGTGGAATCTGCTGTGAATCTGCCGGGACCACCCGGTAAGCCTGAATACTTCTCAGTGACCGATAGCGGATCAGTACCGTGAGGGAATGGTGAAAAGTACCCCGGGAGGGGAGTGAAAGAGTACCTGAAACCGTGTGCCTACAATCCGTCAAAGCCTTCGATTTATTTCGTGGGGTGATGGCGTGCCTTTTGAAGAATGAGCCTGCGAGTCAGGGACATGTCGCGAGGTTAACCCGGGTGGGGTAGCCGCAGCGAAAGCGAGTCTGAATAGGGCGTATCACGTCAGTAGTGGCGTGTGTAGTGGTGTGTTCTGGACCCGAAGCGGAGTGATCTACCCATGGCCAGGGTGAAGCGCGGGTAAGACCGCGTGGAGGCCCGAACCCACTTAGGTTGAAGACTGAGGGGATGAGCTGTGGGTAGGGGTGAAAGGCCAATCAAACTCCGTGATAGCTGGTTCTCCCCGAAATGCATTTAGGTGCAGCGTTGCGTGTTTCTTGTTGGAGGTAGAGCTACTGGATGGCCGATGGGCCCTACTAGGTTACTGACGTCAGCCAAACTCCGAATGCCGACAAGTCAAAGCGTGGCAGTGAGACGGCGGGGGATAAGCTCCGTGCGTCGAGAGGGAAACAGCCCAGATCGCCGGCTAAGGCCCCTAAGCGTGTGCTAAGTGGAAAAGGATGTGCAGTCGCAAAGACAACCAGGAGGTTGGCTTAGAAGCAGCCACCCTTGAAAGAGTGCGTAATAGCTCACTGGTCAAGTGATTGTGCGCCGATAATGTAGCGGGGCTCAAGCACACCGCCGAAGCCGCGGCAGCAACACCTTGTGTGTTGTTGGGTAGGGGAGCGTCCTGCATCCGGTGAAGCCACAGAGTGATCTAGTGGTGGAGGGTGTGGGAGTGAGAATGCAGGCATGAGTAGCGATAAGGCAAGTGAGAACCTTGCCCGCCGGAAGACCAAGGGTTCCTGGGCCAGGCCAGTCCGCCCAGGGTGAGTCGGGACCTAAGGCGAGGCCGACAGGCGTAGTCGATGGACAACGGGTTGATATTCCCGTACCCGTGTATGAGCGTCCCTGACGAATCCATACTGCTAACCACCCAAACGGTGGCCTACCAATCCCTTCGGGGAGCGGGGGTCACCTGCTGCGTGGGACCCGTGTGGGTAGTAGTCAAGCGATGGGGTGACGCAGGAAGGTAGCCGTACCAGTCAGTGGTAATACTGGGGCAAACCTGTAGGGAGAAACCTAGGCAAATCCGGGTTTCACATATCCTGAGAGGTGATGCATAGCCGAGTGAGGCGAATTCGGTGATCCTATGCTGTCGAGAAAAGCCTCTAGCGAGTCCATACACGGCCCGTACCCCAAACCAACACAGGTGGTCAGGTAGAGAATACCAAGGCGTACGAGTGAACTATGGTTAAGGAACTCGGCAAAATGCCCCCGTAACTTCGGGAGAAGGGGGACCCCCACACCGTCAACCCACTTGCTGGGGGCAGCGGGAGGGGGTGGCACAAACCAGTGAGAAGCGACTGTTTACTAAAAACACAGGTCCGTGCGAAGTCGCAAGACGAGGTATACGGACTGACGCCTGCCCGGTGCTGGAAGGTTAAGAGGACCCGTTAACCCGCAAGGGTGAAGCGGAGAATTTAAGCCCCAGTAAACGGCGGTGGTAACTATAACCATCCTAAGGTAGCGAAATTCCTTGTCGGGTAAGTTCCGACCTGCACGAATGGCGTAACGACTTCTCAGCTGTCTCAACCATAGACTCGGCGAAATTGCATTACGAGTAAAGATGCTCGTTACGCGCGGCAGGACGAAAAGACCCCGGGACCTTCACTACAACTTGGTATTGGTGCTCGATTCGGTTTGTGTAGGATAGGTGGGAGACTGTGAAACTCACACGCCAGTGTGGGTGGAGTCGTTGTTGAAATACCACTCTGATCGTATTGGGCCTCTAACCTCGAACCGTCTATCCGGTTCAGGGACAGTGCCTGGCGGGTAGTTTAACTGGGGCGGTTGCCTCCTAAAAAGTAACGGAGGCGCCCAAAGGTTCCCTCAACCTGGACGGCAATCAGGTGTTGAGTGTAAGTGCACAAGGGAGCTTGACTGCGAGACGAACATGTCAAGCAGGGACGAAAGTCGGGACTAGTGATCCGGCACCCCCGAGTGGAAGGGGTGTCGCTCAACGGATAAAAGGTACCCCGGGGATAACAGGCTGATCTTCCCCAAGAGTCCATATCGACGGGATGGTTTGGCACCTCGATGTCGGCTCGTCGCATCCTGGGGCTGGAGCAGGTCCCAAGGGTTGGGCTGTTCGCCCATTAAAGCGGCACGCGAGCTGGGTTTAGAACGTCGTGAGACAGTTCGGTCTCTATCCGCCGCGCGCGTCAGAAGCTTGAGGAAACCTGTCCCTAGTACGAGAGGACCGGGACGGACGAACCTCTGGTACACCAGTTGTCCCACCAGGGGCACCGCTGGATAGCCACGTTCGGACAGGATAACCGCTGAAAGCATCTAAGCGGGAAACCCCCTCCAAGACCAGGCTTCTCACCCATACAGTGGGATAAGGCCCCCCGCAGACCACGGGATCGATAGACCAGACCTACACACCCAGCAATGGGTTCAGGGAACTGGCACTAACCGGCCGAAAACTTACACACACTCGCAACCACACCACGCGTATCAACCACGCAAACACACCCCACCACCAAAACACCCTTCCCAACACACAAATTTGGGACACTACAAAGTGAATAAAGTTACGGCGGTCAATAGCGACAGGGAAACGCCCGGACCCATCCCGAACCCGGAAGCTAAGCCTGCCAGCGCCAATGATACTGCCCCACCCGGGCGGAAAAGTAGGACACCGCCGAACACAAATTAG